>JBFHER010000231.1:0-6382 GCA_041584055.1 Bacteroidales bacterium | reverse complement strand
TTGTGGAGTTGAAGAACATATTTTTGCTGCAAAATTTTTAGCACCCGCGCATTTAAATCCGACATAGAGATTGTGCCAGAATTTAAGCCGTCATGAATCTGTTCAGTGGCTTCTTTTATATTTGCAGGAAATAAAAGAATATCATTCCCGGCCAGAAATGCTTTCAGGTAATGGTTTCTGATGCCCGAATTAACCGCCTTCATATTTAAAGCATCCGAAACAATCAATCCTTTAAAATGCCACTCCTTATTAATAATCGCATCAACCAACATTGGAGACAATGATGCCGGAGTCCCCGTTTCATCAATGGATGGGACACTTAAATGACCGGTCATAAGGCCACCGATCCCAAACCGGGCGGCTTGTTGAAACGGATAAAGCTCATTCTTGTATAGTTCGTCTTTCGAACTTGTTAATACGGGAAGCTGATAATGAGAATCTGAAGATGTGTTTCCATGGCCGGGAAAATGCTTTCCTACCGCAACAATTCCAGCTTGCTGCAAACCTTTAAAAAAGGCATAGGTTTTATCTGCAACACGTTCTTTGTCTTCTCCAAAAGATCTGTAATTAATGACGGGGTTTTGTGGATTTGAATTGATGTCAAGTACCGGAGCAAAGTTAATATGGACACCCGCTTCTCCGCATTGCTCACCAATGCATAAACCTATCTGCTCAATCAGATGATTATCTTTAACTGCACCAAGTTGCATCGCTTTTGGAAACCACATTTCGTTCTGCAAACGCATGGATGTGCCCCATTCTGCATCCATACCAATCAGCAAAGGCACGGTAACGACCTTACGCCAATCGTCAATCAACTGCAATTGCTTTTCTTTGGTCCCCTGAAAAAAGATAACTCCACCAGGTTGATAGCGTTCAATAAGGCTCTTGAATTTTTTGTTGCCGTCATCTGTCCAGTTAGAATATGCTTCCAGCATGAACAATTGACCTATCTTTTGTTCTGTTGACAATTTATGTAATAAGGAATCTGCCCAATGCTCTGATTTCACAGTAAAGCCAGACCGATTTAAATCGCTGGCCGTAATTGTAAAACAGGCACACAACACAAGAACAGAAAGTATAATTCTTGAAATAATCTGCATTTATAAACTTTTGACACAAAAATACACTTGAAATTTTTATTTCGCGATTAATTGTGATTATTCTCTTAATTTTGGGCAAAATTTATACATGATGCCATACACTGAAGTAAATATAGACCTAAATCCCTACAACGAAGATGCCAAAGATATCCTTCAGGCTTTGTTGGGAGATGTTGGGTATGAAAGTTTTGAAGATCATCAAAATGGTTTTAAAGCTTACATCCCTGAAAAAAAATATTCTGATGAAGATTTAAAACAGGTATTAAATCAGGACTTCATTCAAGTTCAGGTAGAATATTCCGTTTGTCAAATTGAAGATCAAAACTGGAATGAGCGTTGGGAAAAGAATTACTTCAAACCCATTGTAGTTGGTGATCAGCTTTTAATTCGTAGCTCATTTCATGAAACAGATGCGATGTGCAAATATGAAATCCTGATTGATCCTAAAATGTCATTTGGTACAGGACACCATTCAACAACATGGCTGGTTGCAGAACGTATGACAAGGATGGATTTCAATGGAAAAAGTGTACTTGACATGGGTTGTGGCACTGGCATTCTTGCCATATTGGCAAGTATGAAAGGGGCATCGGATGTAGTAGGTATAGACATTGATGAATGGGCTTTCAACAATTGTATGGAGAACATTCATCTGAACAAGCAACACAAAATTGATGTAAGGTTGGGAGGTGTTGAAAAAATTGGTGATGAACAATTCGATGTAATTCTAGCAAATATCAACCGGAACATTCTACTTAACGACATGGCTAGCTATTCAAAATCTTTAAAACGCAATGGAAAAATCCTTTTTAGTGGTTTTTACACGGAAGATCTGGCTGTCATCAAAGCATCTGCGGCAGAAAATGGTCTGTCATTTGTCGATTTTGCGGAAAAGAAGAATTGGGTTGTTGCTGAATTTATTAAATGAATAAGCGATGCAGGTATGCTGTCTCATCTTATTTCAGGAAAATAAAATTTTAGCGTGTAGAAGAGCGTTGCATAAATCCAATGGAGGATTATGGGAGTTTCCAGGGGGAAAATTAAAACAAGGGGAAAGTGAAGAAAGCTGTATCGTACGTGAGATTCAAGAAGAATTAAACATCACTTTAAAATCTGTCACAAGAATACAATCCTTTCAATCCGAAAACATACACCTAATCCCCTTTATATCATCATCATATCTTGGCAAAATTAATGCTTTGGAGCATGCAGAAATTGCTTTTTTCAAAGCTGAAGATCTACCCCTTTTGAATTGGAGTCCAGCAGATATTCCCCTTATGTCATACATACTGACACATCTGAATTCTCTGAAAAGCACATTATAAGCAGCTAAGAGGTTTAAACGCATATATTTTTAATACATTTGTATACTAAAATAATATTAGCGAATGATACAATCAATGACCGGCTTTGGGAAAGCCACCTGCGAACTTGGGAACAAGAAGATTACCATCGAAATTAAATCACTGAATAGCAAACAGCTTGATATTTTCAGCAGAATTCCAGGTATTTATAAAGAGAAAGATCTGGAGATTCGATCATTAATTTCAAAAACCTTAAAGCGGGGTAAAGTGGAATTCAGCATGTACATGGAAAACCTTGGTGGTGACTCCAATGCATCTATCAATAAAAGCGTTGTAGAAAAATACGTTGAACAAATCAAAGAGATTGCTGCCAGCAAAGGATTGGCAGAGCCAATTAATTATTTTGAGACCATTTTAAAGCTTCCGGATGCACTCAAAACTGAGATTCAGGAAATTGACGAGGAAGAGTGGCATGCGATAACCTTAGCGATAGACAGAGCCTTAAACCAATTAATCGCCTTCAGAATAACAGAAGGAAGCTCTATAAAGGCTGATTTAACGGAGAAAATCAATTCGATTAAAGAGAAGTCGTTAAACGTTGTACAATATGAATCAGAACGGATAGAAACCTTGAGATCCCGGATCACAGAAAACCTGAATGATTTGCAAACAAAGCCAGAGTTCGACAAGGATCGATTTGAGCAGGAAATGATTTACTATATCGAGAAATTTGATATTAATGAAGAAAAGGTTCGTCTTGCACACCATCTCTCATATTTCCTTGAAACCATGGAAAATAAAGAACAGGTTGGGAAAAAACTTGGCTTTATTGCACAGGAGATCGGACGTGAAATCAACACCATGGGATCAAAAGCCAACCACAACGAGATCCAACGACTGGTGATACTTATGAAGGATGACCTTGAAAAAATAAAAGAGCAAATATTAAACGCATTGTAATGACAACAGGTAAACTTCTTATTTTCTCAGCACCCTCCGGATCAGGGAAGACAACGATTGTTAAGCACTTGCTAAAAATGAATTTCAATCTTTCCTTTTCTATATCAGCAACAAGTAGACCACCAAGACACACAGAAAAACATGGTGTTGACTATTTTTTTCTAAGTCCTGAAGAATTTAAACAGAAGATTGATGAAGGTGCATTTCTTGAGTGGGAAGAGGTTTATGCAGATCGGTATTATGGCACATTAAAGAGCGACGTTGAAAACAAACTGTCAAAGGGCATCAACGTTATTTTTGATGTGGATGTGATTGGAGGCCTCAATATAAAAAAATATTATGCAGAAAGAGCACTTGCAATTTTCATTCAGCCACCCTCGATAGCAGAACTTAAAAAAAGGCTTGAAAGCAGGGGAACTGATAGTGCAGAGGTTATTCAAAGTCGAATTGATAAAGCAGCGTATGAATTAACCTTCCGTGATCAATTTGATGTTTGTATTATCAATGATTCGCTTCAGGATGCCATTGTGAAAACGGAAGAAATTGTGCATGCATTTTTAAATAAATAAATTTAATTTGTCAGCCTCAAGCAGGAATATATGAAGATTGGACTTTTTTTTGGTTCTTTTAACCCGGTTCACATTGGCCATCTGACCATTGCGAATTATTTCAGGGAATTTACTGACCTTGAGGAGATTTGGTTTGTGGTATCCCCACAAAACCCCTGGAAGTCAAATGAATCATTGCTGCGACAGGAGCAACGGGTGGAAATGGTAAAACTGGCCATTTCAAATGAAAAAGGATATCGAGTTGATGATTTTGAGAAACAACTTCCTACCCCATCCTACACCTATCAGTCCCTTTGCTATTTAGCAAAGCAATACCCGCAAGATGACTTTGTTTTAATAATGGGGGGAGACAATCTTGACTTATTTAGCAAATGGCGAAACTGGGTTGAGATCATGGAGATGGTGGAAGTTTACGTTTATCCCAGAAGTGGGAAAGAAAAAGTTATCCATCAAATTAAACTTGTACCGGCTCCAAAGGTAGAAATTTCATCCTCCTCAATCAGAGAATGGATCAAACAAAAAAAACAAGTCCCCTTTATGATTACTCCCGAAGTACAGCACTATATCAATAAACATAATCTATACACTTAGAACATGAGAAGAATTCCCGAATCAGAGTTAATTATCAATCAAGACGGAAGCATCTTTCATCTGCATTTAAAACCAGAGGACCTTGCGGAGAAAGTGATTCTTGTAGGGGATCCCGGAAGGGTTGAAATGATCGCTGCTCTTTTTGACAAAGTTGAATTTCGATCTTCAAATCGAGAATTTGTCAGTGCCACCGGTTGGTATCAGTCAAAACACATTACGGTGCTTTCAACCGGTATTGGAACCGACAACATAGACATCGTTCTTAATGAACTTGATGCCCTTGTAAACATTGATTTTAACACCCGAACCATAAAACCTAATTTAACAAGTCTTGAAATTGTTCGCATTGGCACATCCGGAGGATTACAAGAAGATTTACCTGTGGACTCATGGTTATTGTCGGAAAAATCAATTGGATTTGATGGCTTACTTAATTTCTATGATGGAAGAAATAGAGTTTGTGATCTGGCCTTTGAATCAGCATTCCTGAATCAGATTTCCTGGAATCAACTACTTACCAAACCTTACGTAGTGGATTCATCGAAATTACTGTTACAACGATTCGATTCTAAAAAAATAACAAAAGGGATTACAATTTCTGCACCAGGTTTCTACGGTCCTCAGGGTAGAGAATTACGCTTACCGATAGAAAACAAAGCTATGAATGATCAAATTCAGGCTTTCCGTTACAACGGTTATAAGATTACAAACTTTGAGATGGAAAGTTCGGCCATTGCAGGTTTATCTGCCTTGCTCGGGCATGAAGCGATCACCATGTGTGCAATTATCGCAAATCGTGTCTCGAAAACCTATAGCAAAGATTACAAACCCGTCATCAGAGAACTGGTAGAATATGTCTTAGAAAACATCTAAAAGCTTTTTATTAAAGGTATTTTTTCCAATATTTGCATTTCAATCGAGGATTATGGAGAACAAAAAAACGCACAACGAGCGCAAAGAAATCGACCTAATTGAATTATTTAGCCTGATGGGTCAGGGCATAAAGAATTTTATAAATGGTATTTACAATGGCATGTGGTGGCTGTTTGCCTTTGGCATTAAAAACTATTTGTATGTTCTCCTGCCTGGTCTGCTCGGACTGGGTTATGGTGTTTTTCATACATTCACCAATGTTGCAGGATATGAATCTGAAATGAAAATTCGCACAAATGCAATGCGAAGCTATGAGATGAAACCTTACTTTGATGAAATTACGACCTACTTATCAGAACGAAATGAAGGCAACAGTAAACTTGTTGAAGATCTGTTCAACCTTGATTCATTGTCTTTATCTAAAATAATTTCAATACAAAGCTACTATTATATCGATGTGCATGGTGATGGAACCATTGATGGGGTTGATCTAAAAGGTGTAAGAAGTCTTGAAGACACAATTAACATCCGGGACTCACTTCACTTATGCATTGTAGCAACTGTTAATGACCCGATGGTGTTTCCAAAAATTAATTCAGCGATCAATTACTACATTAACTCGAAAGCGTTTATTCTGCAACAAAACGCTTATCGACTCAATGAAATACAGCAATACAAAAAGGATCTGATGCATGAAATAGATTATCTGGACAGCCTTCAAAAAGTTGTTTATTTTAATACGCCGAAAGCAGCTTCACTTTCACAACATGGTAGTGGTGTATATTTAGGCAATGTTTCCGTACAGCTTTATCATGTCTACAAACAAAATATTTTTGAAAGGATAAAAAAATTAGACAAAGAATTAAATCTTCATACTGACAATTACACGGTATTGTCTGATTTTAAGATATCAACTCAAAAAACAACATCCGATAGTATTCTGATGATTAAGCCTGCCATTTACCTTGGATTTTTAGGGTAT
>JBFHER010000230.1:0-6388 GCA_041584055.1 Bacteroidales bacterium | reverse complement strand
TCCTGAACAACGTATTGTATGGTTGGCTTATCAATTACAGGTAGCATTTCTTTTGGCATGGCTTTGGTTGCAGGAAGAAATCGGGTTCCGAATCCTGCAGCTGGTATAACTGCTGTTTTTATCATTAGTTGAGAATTTTTAGCGTTAAAAATGAATTTAATAGATATATGGTTTAATCACGCGGGCGTTGATTTGTTTCAATTGTACCATCAGCTTTTTTAGCATCTGATCATCTTTGTAAAATCCGATGATGGCCCCTCCCGAACCTGAAAGTTTTGCCGATGCACCGCATTGACGTGCTGTTTCAACCAACTCCCTGTTGGAATCTGATACATTCATGATTTTGCATCTCAGATCAAAATTTAAGTTCATCAATTCATTCAAATCTTCAAAGTTGCCGGCGGCCAGTGCTGCTTTCCCTCGTTCTGCACAATCTGCAATTTGTGCCAATGTTTCTATGGTCAACTGGTCTCCTGCTTCGTATTTCTCGCGAATGTTATTTAATACAGTTCCACTTACTTTACTCAGACTTGTTTTATATGCAAGGTAAATGTTTGGCAGCCCTTTTATGTCGATGGGCTCATAGGTGCCATGTCCTTTGGCTAAAATCTGTTCTTTTTCAAAGTCCATAAAAACACATCCCCCATACACCTGAATAACACGGTCCTGCAATCCTGCGTTGATTTCAAGTTCATCTTTTTCTGCTGCAAGAATTAAAGTTGGAAGAATTTCCTGGGGAATATCTACGTCGTAAAATTGCATGAGCGCTTTAAAAGTCGCAGTGATTATTGCACTTGATCCTGCAAGCCCTACCTGACGCGGGATGGAGGTTTGATAACGAATCGTAAAATTCTTATTCTTAATTTTAATTCCCTGTTCCTGACAATAGGTGGCAAATTTCTTAATGCCTGCCTTTATTAGTCTTGAACCGCCATAATATCCTGTGTTTTTTATGCGTTCAACAAGATGATTTACATTCCTGAATTCATTGATTTCTTCCTCAGATTCAATGATTCTTAATTCAGGTGTTTCGTACAATTGTACATGTGCACCAAAATTTCGGATAACAATGGAAATTGTTTTTCCATAGTAACCATCCGAAGGATTTCCTAACAATCCTGCGCGTGCAAATGCTCTGGCTTCTATTATCATATTTTCTGTTGTCGGATATGAGAGCGCTAAGTTAATGATTTTGTTGATATAAACTTACATTCATGTTAATTGTGTCTTAAATAATGCAAAAGAAATCACAAATTTTAACTGTTTGCACCAGAACCAAGGTTTGTGTTAATTCTAGTACCAACTATATTTTACGGTGCATTGAGCTATGTGATAGACCATCACGGAATAACTTTTTGCAGTCCCGACATGCATTCCGCTTCGTGGCTCTTAGGTCTTCTTCGTTGTTCTTTGTGTCACAACTTTTATCTCTACAGAGTTCCATCGTATATCAAATAGTAAACTCAAACATTCCGCTTCGTGGCTCTTAGGTCTTCTTCGTTGTTCTTTGTGTCACAACTTTTTTCTCTACTAAGTTCTTACGTATATCAAATGATAAACTGAAACTTTCCGCTTCGTGGCTCTTAGTTCTACTTTGTTGTTCTTTGTGTCACAACTTTTTTCTCTACTAAGTTCTTACGTATATCAAATGATAAACTGAAACTTTCCTTTTCGTGGTTCTTAGTTCTACTTTGTTGTTCTTTGTGTCACAGCTTTCTTTCATTATAACATGCATTCTAATTGAACACCCTAAAAGCAAGTTTTCCACCAGATAGCATGGTTTTATTTATATCGTTCGTAAACTATCGTTCAGACTGTAACATAGAAGAATCAGAAGCACATTACTTCGCTTTGCCATTTTCGTTGAGACAATTCCTCAATTCATTGATTTGTTTTCTAAAAAACTATCATCTCCTCTATGTTTGTCTCGGCAACTAAAACGGAGGAGTGATGACAACAAAATGTTTTGAACCTATCACATTAAAAGAGATGGATAAAGTGCAGTTGATGAATCGGATTGATCGAAAATACTGGTTTCATTCTGATCAATTGCAATCTTTATTGGACACGATCAAAAACGACTATTATTTGTTGCAAATCAGCGGTAATAGTGAGTTACCCTACAGTTCTATTTATTATGAAACACCAAATGATCGGATGTACATCGATCATCACAATGGGAAACTGAACCGTTACAAAATCAGGAGGAGAAGCTATGTTGAATCCGGAATTAGTTTTTTGGAAATAAAGTTTAAAACAAACAAAGGGCGAACCATTAAAAAACGCATTTTATCCGATTATGGAAGAATAGAATTTTCTCAAAAAGAATGTGAGTTTATTTCTGCTTTTACTGCTTATAATCCTGATGAATTGCACCCTGTGCTGGTCAACTATTTCAAGAGACTAACACTTGTGAATAAAAATTTTAATGAAAGATGTACCATCGATATTGATTTGGGGTATGAATATAACGGATTAAAACGCAGTTTAAGCAACATGGTGATTGTGGAGTTAAAATCAGACGGCAATTTTAAAAATTCCCCATTGGCGATGGCTTTGGAAGAAAGAAGAATCAAAACATCCGGATTCAGCAAATACTGTTTCGGCCGAAGTATCACAAACCCTGATTTAAAGCAAAATTCTTTTAAAAGTAGAATCAGACGTGTAGAGAAAGTAATAAAACCAGAACTTAATTTGTTTAATATTAATTGATTATGATGATGATTTCAGAAATGCTTAGTATGGGAACTGAGCTTGTCACAGAATTTACCTCCTGGGAGGATTCCTTACGGTTTTTAGATATAAAACTGATCAATGTAGTGGATTTTACAGAGCTCATGGTTCGTTTTATTCTGAATACAGCCATTATCGTTTCTATTGTACATTTCATGTACGCCAGGTACAGTAAACGAAAAGACTTTTATTTCAGTTATATAGCGGTTGGGGTGATTGTTTTTCTTTTGTGCTTTTTGTTGAATAATGTAAAACTTGAGCTTGGATTTGCCCTTGGACTATTTGCGATTTTTGGGATTTTACGTTACAGGACAGATGCAATTCCCATTAAAGAAATGACTTATCTGTTCATCGTCATCGGAATTTCGGTAATGAATTCATTAGCAAGTAAAAAAGTAAGTTATGCTGAATTGTTAATGACAAATGCAATTATCATAGGCGGGTTGTGGTTTCTTGAAAAAAAGTTAATGCTCAAACAGGAACTTTCAATGAAACTTATATATGAGAAAATTGATAATATACACAGAGAGAGCGAGGAGGAGTTGCTTGCTGATCTGAAAGCAAGAACGGGAATTGATATCGTTCGATATGAAATTAAGAAAATCGATTTTCTGCGGGATATCGCTGAGTTCACACTGTTTTACAATGCGAACGGAAAAAAGAATTAATCCTATAAAACACCAGAATGAAACCAAATTATAAAAATAAATTAGCAGGCTTATGTGTTGTAGTATTGCTTCTCGGAATGAGGAGCAGTACAACTGCACAGGAAGTGGCAACTGATTTTCAGACAAGAACCAACTTCAGCCTAAGTTATGAATTGATAGACGATCTCAAGCTAAGCTTTACCCCTGAGTTGCGCTTTGATGAGTCCTTTATATTGGATAAAACCTTGCTGGAAGCAGAATTGGAATATAGTCCGTTTAAATATTTGTCGTTAAGTACCGAGTATGGATATATCATCAATTCAAGAGAAAATAAAGATACCGAATATTTTCATCGGTTGGCTTTTGGCGCAAGTGTAAAAAAGAAGTTCAACAGATTCACGCCAGAGTTGAGATTGAAATACAGTAATTATGCCGATGATGATGTAACGGATAAGGAGTTTCTACGCGTGAAAGGATCATTAGAGTATGATATCCCCAATTTTAAATTAACGCCTTTTTTGGGGATTGAATCCTATCAAAATCTGGATGGATTGAGCATGTATAAGTGGCGATATTCGGTTGGTGCAGACTACAAACTGTTTAAAAATAATTCAATAGGTGTGGATTATAAATTTGATTATTACATGCAGGAATATAAAAACAGACATATTTTTAGTGTGGGGTATAAATTGAAATTCTAAAGAAATGAAGACTAAATATTTGATATTCATTGGCATGCTCTGCTTGTCAATTTACGCCTGTAGAGAGGATCTTGTGCAGGATTTAGAAGAGATTGTAGAAACTGAAACAGAAACGGAACTGAATCTGGATATGAGCGATTTCCCTGACTGGTCTGATTCAACGCATAGCAATGACGTGACGCCGGATTATTCGGTGGTTTTTAATCAGAATGAGGTCTTGCGATTTGATATTGTGATCAGCAGTGACCAGTGGTCAGCCATGAAATCAGATTTATCTAGCGTGGTAGGTTCAGGGAGTACACGTCCAGGTCAGGCGACTACTACAGGTGATCCAATGTGGGCTGAATGCTCAGTGATTTTTAATGACACAGAATGGTACAAGGTTGGCATACGTTATAAAGGGAATTCAAGTTTGCAATCTGCCTATCGATCAGGGAACAATAAACTATCATTAAAACTTGATTTTGATGAATTTGAAGATGATTATCCAGAAATTAAAAATCAGCGGTTTTATGGTTTTAAGCAGTTGAACCTAAATAACAATTACGATGATGTATCTCTGATGCGGGAGAAGATTGGTGCAGATTTGTTTCGACAGTTTGGACTGGCAGCATCACAAACCACATTTTGCACCGTTTATATTGATTATGGTTCCGGTCCTACGTATTTTGGTTTGTACACCCTGGTGGAAGAAGTGGATGATACCGTCCTTGATTCTCAGTTTGCGCAGGGGGCAGGGAACCTTTACAAACCAGATGGTGATGCTGCAAGCTTTGCAAAAGGCACCTACGACACAAGTGAGATGGAATTGAAAACAAATGAAGATTCAGCTACATACACAGATGTGAAAGCATTGTATGACGTACTGCATAGTTCAACACGAACAAGCGATGCTGAAGCCTGGAAGGCAAGTCTTGAGCGTGTGCTGAATGTTGATGTGTTTTTAAAATGGCTTGCGGCAAACACCGTTATCCAGAATTGGGATACTTATGGGGTTATGACGCATAATTATTATTTGTACAATAATCCGGATGATAATAAGCTCACATGGATTCCATGGGATAATAACGAAGCATTTCAATCCGGAAAGCAGGGTGGGGCACTAAGCTTATCATTGAGCAGCGTTAGTTCAAACTGGCCGCTGATTCGTTATCTAATTGATCAGGATACGTATAAGGCTACCTATGAAGCTTATCTGAAGCAGTTTATTGATGAGGTTTTTGTTCCGTCAAAAATGATCGCAAGCTATACAGCTTATCATGAATTGCTAAAAGAATACGCCTATGCCGAACAATCAGGATATACCTACATAAGCTCTGATGCGGCTTTTGATCAGGCGGTAGAAACGCTAAAAACACATGTGCAGAGTCGGAATAATGCTGTTATTAGTTATTTAAATTAGTGGTAAATGAAAATACAAAGAATCAGCTTTTTAACAATGGGATTGCTGTTGTTAATTACTGCGTGCGAACGATCTGTTGAAGACGAATTAGACGTGATTGAGTTGGGTGAAGAAACGTTGGATATGCTTGCTAATATTGAGGATCATGATGCCCCGACAGACTATATTTGGGATGAAGATGATGTCTTAAATATTGTTTTAAAAGGGAATACTGCAGATTCGGATGATGATGGAGTTATGGTTGATGGATCCATTGTAACTATAATAAAAGCAGCGACTTACAGGATAGAAGGCGAGTTGTACGATGGACAGATCATTGTAGATACGGAGGATGATTCTCTTGTCCGGATAATTTTGGATGGTGTCTCAATCAGTTGTTCTTCAAATGCACCATTGTACGTTAAGAATTCAAAAAAAGTAATGATTGTCTTGGCTGAAAATTCCCAAAATTTTATCTCGGATGGGGTAGCTTATAGTAGCGATGAAACGGACGCAAATGCAGCTGTTTATAGTGAAGAAAATCTGACGATTTATGGGGATGGAACCCTAACCGTTGACGCCAAATACAATGATGGGATTACAAGTAAAGACGGTCTTGTCATAGCAGGAGGAAATTTAATTGTAAGTGCTGTTGACGATGGTATGCGCGGTAAAGACTACATTTACTTTAAAACGGGGACTGTGTCAATTGTGGCCGGAGGTGATGGGCTGAAATCAGACAATGATGAGGACAGTGGTGCCGGGTATATTACAATTGAAGATGGGATCTTTGACATTGTTGCCGAAGGAGACGGTATTCAGGCTGAATCAAATGTTTTGATTTCAGATGGTACTTTTAATCTGCAATCCGGAGGAGGAAGCAACGCATATTTGTATGGTGACGTGTCAGCAAAAGGCATTAAGTC
>JBFHER010000229.1:0-6393 GCA_041584055.1 Bacteroidales bacterium | reverse complement strand
GGAATAGAATAATAGGATGGATTTCCATTGTAAAAAGCCTGTCGTGCAAACTTAACAGCCACCGTATTTGATAAAGGAGCAGACAACACATTTAGCTTTGACAGCTTTTCCTGAAGCTCTTCAGCCTTCTTAAGTGTTGTTGCTTTCAAAGCTCCGTTTCCTCTTTGGGTGTCCACAAGAATCTCCAAAGGCATTACCCCATCAAAATGCGCTTCAAAGTAACGAAGATCCTGTACCATGGAGTGGCTGTTGGGCACATCATCCACCATGTAACCAGAAACCTTTAGCTTCGCGATACCGGCAACGCCAACGATTACAATCCCACCAATACCTATATAAACCCAGTTCCGATGGTGAAGCACAATCTTCTCGAGAATATTTATCCAGCGTGAAAAAAAGCGATTTTTCAAGTGCTTCATATGCTTACTCGAAGGAGGTGCAGCATAAGACAAAGCAATGGGGATGATTATAATGGATATAATAAAGATACATATAATATTCAAAGCTGCCACAACACCAAATTCCACTAAGATAGGGCTCTTCGTAATAATAAAAGTTGCAAAGCCGGATGCGGTTGTCAGATTTGTAAGCATGGTGGCATTTCCAATCTTTCGAATGGTTCGCTGAATGGCTTTTATTTTATTTCCATGATTCTTGTACTCCTGTTGGAATTTATTAAACATAAACACACTGTTCGGGATGCCTATTACAATCAACAGAGGAGGTAACATTCCCGTAATAACTGAAATCTTGTACCCAAAAAGAGCCATGCTTCCAAGGGCCCAAATAACTGAAATTGCAACAACAATTAAGGATATAAAAACGACCCGTTTTGATCTGAATAGAATGAAAATAATCAGGGCAGTAACCAGAACTGCCAATAGAACAAACAACAACAATTCACGCTTTATTATCTCAGCCGTCGTTATCCGTATGAATCTCAAGCCTGAAACCCTTACGTCGATGCCAGCTTCTTTTTCATATGTTTCGATAACGCGAATCAGTTTTTTTACGATGCGTTCGCGGCCTTTCTTTAAAAGCATGTTATCTTCAAAGACAACCGCTGCAAACATTGTATTATCATCACTGTTCCACAAACGTCCATCATATATTGGTAAGTTCCTTAGCTTTGCCACAGCCTGGTCCAGCTCTTCCTGAGTCTTAATGGTGTCAGGAAATATATTTATGGTTGTAAAAACCTTTTTCTCCTTATCTTTTAAAAGATCAATTCCAGAGGTAACAGACAATACATGCAAAACACCCTCTAAATTTTTTATCTGCGCTTCTGTTTCTATCCATTGCTTATAATTCTCAGGATTTTGAAGCGGGACGCCAGGAAGTCCAAGTACAATTACATTTCGCTCGTTGTGAAATAATTTCTCAAAATGCTGAAATTCCTTATACACAGTATCAGTAAGCGGAAGCATTGGCGCATGTTTGTAGGACATTTCAAGATGCAGTGTTTGAGTAGCAAAAAACAATGTAATTGCTGAAATCAAAACAATGAAAAATGGTCTGTTTTTAAGTATCCCTCTGGCGATCCTGGTCCACATGTAAATTCCCTTCTTTTTTAAGAATTGCAAATATATATCAATCTCTTCTATTATAAACAGAAGATGAATACATTATATTTTGAACAAACATTTTGATTACTAACTTTGTTCTGTAATGTTTATTTAAGTCATGGAAGAATACAATGTACTATTTGCCTTCGCACTTACGATGTTTGCCGGTTTGTCCACAGGCATTGGTAGTTTAATGGCATTTTTCACAAAACGCACCAATACCCGCTTTCTGTCTGTTTCGCTGGGGTTTTCAGCAGGTGTGATGATTTATGTTTCATTTGTAGAGATTCTGCCTGAATCAATCCATCAGTTTGTTGAATCATTTGGAGACAAGGCAGGAAACTGGTATGCAGTGTTATCCTTTTTCGCAGGGATTTTATTTATTGCGATCATCGATAAATTTGTCCCATCCTACGAAAACCCGCATGAAATGAGAAAGGTTGAGGATTTTCAACCCCAATCCGTTGCCATCATCCAAAAAGAAAAAAACCTGATGCGGATGGGCACGATGGCGGCACTTGCCATTGCCATCCATAATTTCCCGGAAGGACTTGCCACATTTATGGCTGCACTGGCTGATCCGGGGATTGCCATCCCAATTGCTGTTGCGATTGCAATACATAATATTCCCGAAGGCATTGCTGTTGCGGTTCCCATATTTTTTGCAACCGGGAATAGAAAAAAAGCTTTTTGGTTGAGTTTTCTTTCAGGCATGTCTGAACCTGTAGGAGCTTTTGTGGGCTATATGATTTTGCGACCATTCATGTCTGAAGGTCTGTTTGGTGCGATGTTTGGTGTCATTGCCGGAATCATGGTTTTCATCTCACTTGATGAATTGTTACCCGGAGCTGAAGAATACGGTGAACACCACTATTCTATATACGGACTTGTGGCCGGCATGGCTGTGATGGCATTGAGTTTATTACTGTTTATTTAATTCTTTTTCATGAAAAACCTGATACTTTTATTCTTTCTATGCCTTACTCCATCTTTTATGGCCCAGGAAATGGTGACCGATCGTCCCGATCAAACCGAATCTTCAAACATCGTATTACCGGGGCATTTACAAATAGAAGCAGGTGGACTTCTGGAAAGAGACGAATTCAATGAAAATCTGAACAGTGCGGCGGTTCTGTTCAGGTATGGTTTTAGTGAAAAACTTGAACTTCGCTTAGGACTTGAACAACAATGGCTCTACCCTCAAAACTCATCCGATGTTTATGCAGGTCTGACGCCTGCCTCTTTGGGATTTAAGCTGGCGCTCACGGACGAATCGTGTTGGGTTCCAAAAATGGCATTGCTGTCAACGTTTTCCATTCCTTTTTCTGATCATGTATTGCAATCGAGATATCCCGGAATAGACATTCGACTCACAGGAGAACACACTGTAAATGATAAATCCGGGATAGGATGGAACCTGGGATCTTCATGGAACGGGGATGACGCCTATGCAACCGCATGGTACTCCATAGCTTATGGTTATGAACTCCTTCCCTTTCTTGGATGTTTTGCTGAGATCTTTGGTGAAATGGGCCCTGCACCTGACACATTTAATTTTGATGCTGGATTCACGGTGCCCGTTAATGAAAACCTCCAATTTGACATTTACGGAGGAATGGGCCTCAACGATGCTGCCAATGATTATTTTATTGGATTAGGGGTGAGTTACCGATTGTGAATGAAATGAGATTGAATGGATTGTAGAAAACCACCTAATTCTTTCGGGTCAGAATCCGGAACTGTATGCTGCTGTTTTATCAAAAAAATTTACTGAATGATTCACGACATCATACGCATCCACGAAACCATCTCTACCAATGCCTGGATGGCAGAGAGACTCCGCAACAACAACATGGAAGAGGGCTGTTTCGTGATCGCAGATTATCAGACCGGAGGGCGCGGACAGGGAATAAACACCTGGGAAAGTGCCTTAGGTAAAAACCTAATAGGCAGTATCCTCTTAAAACCGGATTTCCTTCCACCTTCTTTACAGTTTCATATTTCCAGGGTGATAGCACTTGGATGTTTCGATGCACTTTCAGCGCATTGCGACCACCTTTCCCTTAAATGGCCAAACGACATTTATTATCAAAACAAAAAGTTGGGTGGCATCTTAATTGAAAACAGCCTTATTGGAAATATTTATGGTAGTTGTATTGCAGGGATAGGCATTAATCTCAATCAGACAAAATTTCTAAGCAACGCACCAAATCCTGTATCGCTTCAACAAATTATTGGAAAGGAAACCAACATCCATGCATTTGCCGTAAGTCTCCAAATGCATTTGATGAATTGGTATACTATACTCAAATCCGGCAACACCGACCTGCTGGAAGATCACTATTTAAAACGATTGTTCAGAAATACCGGGAAATGGCCATTTTCAAAAGACGGACATTTGTTTCAGGCCAGTATTGAAACCGTTGAAACAGATGGCAAGATCGTGCTTAACACAGATAATGGTCTTGAAAAATTTTGGTTCAAAGAAGTTGAATTCGTGATTGACTAGGTGTTTATTTCATTGAAATTAAAATTCGCAATGCCCTCAGCCAGCATTTCCAGAAATTTCTTAACCGGACCAGCAATCATCATCTTGTACATTGCAGGAATCTCTGCTTTGATGGTCAACTTCATTCTTGTGTCCTGTGCTCCTTTTTCAACCAATTGAATCCACAGATTAAAAGGAATGGGAGATTTATCCGCTCCAAACTTAATTGTTTTATATGGCTCCTTTTCAATCAATTTCAGACAGACCTCTCCTGCCAGGTCAACTTTTAAGTATATAGACTCTTGTTCAAGCCTTGTAATTTCAACTTTATCAGCAGGCAGTTGTTCTTTAACCTGCTCCAGATTTCTCAAATCAGTTAAAACTTCATACACACGTTCTCCCGAAGCGCTTATTTGCTTAACGGCACTTTCAAATTTTGTCATAACCTGTTTCGGTTTTGAGGTTTACATATTGGGAAATCTTCCATAAGGGTAAACAGATCTGCTATTTAGCAGACCAGTTTGCAGGATCTTTTCTCCACTCCTGAAGTGTTTTAACATCCTTTTCTGTGATATAATTTATTTCCCGCGCATATGCTACCAGGGTTTCATAATCACTCAAGGTTGTCAATTCAACTTTATGTTTTGCAAATCGATCTGCTGCAACCTCAAACCCATAGGTGAAAATTGCGATCATGCCAAGCACCTCACATGCGTCATTCCGAATGGCTTCTACGGCTTTAAGACTGCTGCCGCCCGTTGAAATTAAATCCTCAATAACAACCACTTTCATGCCCGGCTTCAAATCACCTTCAATCAGATTTTCAAGGCCATGTCCTTTGGGTGCAGAACGCACATACACGAAAGGTCGCCCCAATTCTTCTGCAACCAAAACACCTTGTGCAATCGCACCTGTTGCCACACCGGCAATCGCATCCACCTCAGGATATTGCTCCATCACAATGCGCGCAAGCTGAACCTTTATAAAGTTTCTAACATCAGGGTATGACAATGTTTTTCTATTATCGCAATATATAGGAGACTCCCACCCAGAAGCCCATGTAAAGGGATTTGTTGGCTGAAGTTTTATTGCTTTTATCTGGAGTAATTTTTCTGCAACTAATTTTTTTGAACGTTCCATTTTTATGTGTTTTTTGAGCTGCAAATTTACTCAATCCAAAAGAATAAAAAAATTAAAATAACCGGGTACGTTTCTGTGATATATAGCTTATATGGGTTAAAAATCCTATAAATCCCAGCTGCAATACTTTTGGCAGAGGGATCATTGGTGAGCTCACAACCTTTAGCAGCTTAAAAAACGTGTATGTATTTGAAATTGTCAAATGCCATTGGACCTTCACAAAAAGTTCATACCATCCGAAGTACTTTGTGTGCAACCACCTTTCCTTCAAAATAGGTAATGAGTTCCCAGCTGCCCAGCTTATCTTCTACGGGCTCCCAGATCGTATCGCCCAAAAAAAACTCCCAATCATTCGAATTCACATAATGCTCTCCTTCAAAGGGGAGCATAGGTTTTCCGTTTTTATCATGTATTTCGGGGTGATTTATTCGAAAAGTAAGCTTACAACCTTTTCCTCCTTTGACTTTAAGTAAATACCCAAATTCAAGATCCGGTTCAGCTTTTATCACATCCGTTATTTCAAGTAAACGGGGTATTTCCTTTGAATCACGCTCCCACTTGGAATAGATACCATAACTGTAAAGTTCGAAGCTTGGTTTTCGTTTTGCCATATTGAACGTTTTATACCACAAAATTATAAAATTCGCAGAAAGCATGAGAGCTGATAACAATCATTATTTTCACATTTGCTTTCCTCTATTTTTAATCAAAATCCATTACGATGAAAAAACTCGCGGTAATCGCCCTTGGGGGGAATGCACTTCTGAGAGACAATCAGACAGGATCCATTGCGGAACAAGTTGACAACGCAATGAAAACCCTCGAAAATCTGATTCATTTATTAAAAAACAACTATAACCTAGTTATTACCCATGGCAATGGTCCACAGGTTGGAAATATACTGATGCGGAATGATGCCGGAGAACAAGTATACGGAATCGCCCCCATGCCTCTTGACATATGTGTTGCAGATAGCCAGGGTGGCATTGGCTATATGGTTGAACGCTGCCTTTTAAATGTTTTAAAAACACACAACATTCAAAAAGAGGTTGTTGCCCTGATTTCACAGGTGATTGTTGATCCGAATGATGAAGCTTTTGAGCACCCACGAAAAAGAATTGGAAAGTTAATGTCAGAAGCGGATGCTAAACAATTATCAGAACGAAAAGGCTGGATTTTTAAACCTTCTAAAAAAGAAGG
>JBFHER010000228.1:0-6403 GCA_041584055.1 Bacteroidales bacterium | reverse complement strand
GAGCAAGAGCAAGAGCAACAGGATCAGCAAAATCAGCAGCAGCAGGAAAAAGAAGTATCCAAACAAATGGCAGAGCAGTTGTTGAAATCACTTGAACAGGATGAAAAAGAAATAAAAGAAAAAGTTCAGTTGCAAAAAGCAAAACAGGCAAGATCACGAAAGGTGGAAAAAGATTGGTAAATCCTGTTTCCAAACCAACAGATCTCGCTATTTTTGCACAAAATTTGATGTAATCCATGAAACGATTTATCGTTGTATTAATAAGCAGTATTTATCTGATGGGACACGTCCTGGCAGAGGACGTTACCTTTAGGGCATCGGCACAGACGAGCGTCGTGGCTGGGAATCCATTTCATTTAAAGTATGAGGTGAATCAGCGCGCCAGCAACTTGCGGCCTCCGGTGTTCGAAGGATTTAAACATTTGGCAGGGCCAAGCGAATCCTACAGCAGTAGTACGCAAATCATCAATAACAAGGTGAGTCAGTTAACGTCTTATACCTACACTTACGTTTTGGCGGCAGAAAAGGCAGGGACCTACTCCATTCCTCCGGCAACCATTGATGTAAAAGGGAAAAAGTACACGAGCAACGCGCTCACAATAAAAGTCCTGGATAAGGAGGATCAAACGGTTTCGACAGATAGCAAGGATGAATACGGTATATCAAACAGGGATTTGTTTATCAGGGCAACGGTATCCAAATCAGAATCATACCTGTCTGATGCACTTGTTTATACCCTGAAACTTTATACGAGAACAAATTTTTCTATTGCACCAGCTGCCGGTGGTGAACTGCCCAGGTTTGATGGCTTCCTGTCGTTTGATATTCCGGAAGATGAGTATGAAACCAACATTCTTGAAAGTTACAATGGCTTAAATTACAGGGTTTATATCCTAAAGGAATCACTGCTTTATCCACAAAAGTCAGGAAACCTGACCATCGAACCGGCCAACTTAAAGTTTAACATTAAAATACCAAGCAGGCGCAGAGGGATCAGCGTTTTTGATCAGCTTTTTGAAACCCACCAAACCGTGCAGAAGAACATGAGTTCCAATGCCCTGAAGGTAAAAGTAAATTCTTTCCCCGACGGAAAACCATCTGATTTTACAAATGTGGTTGGGAACTACAATATGCAATCTTCTGTGACCACGCAAAAGGTGAAGGCGGATGAGCCGGTAACCCTTAAGATTATCATCTCCGGAACAGGGAACTTAAAAATGCTGGCGGATCCGAAAATTAATTTTCCAGCGGATTTTGAGGTCTATGATCCAAAGATCACGAACAATCTTAAAACATCGAAAAGTGGTGTTTCAGGATCCAAGACCTACGAATATCTGATGATTCCCCGTTTTGCCGGTGAATTTACAATACCGCCCTATCATTTTTCTTACTTTGATACCTCGGCTAAAAAATATGTTAGAAAATCCACGCCTGCCTATACGATTACGGTTGAAAAAGGAGACAATGATCAGCAATCCACGGTGGTGACATCCTTTGCAAGCAAGGAGGATGTGAAATTTCTTGGGCAGGACATCCGATACATCAAAACAGAGAATCTGCAGCTGGTTAAAAAAGGGAATTATCTTTTTGGCAGCAGGGTATACTGGTTGATTGTTATTCTATCCACATTGTTTTATGCGGTGATATTCATCATCTACAGAAAACGCATCCGCGACAATGCTAATGTGGCCCTGATGAAGAACAAGAAGGCAAACAAAATCGCCAGAAAGAACCTGAAAAATGCAGTCAACTTCATGAAAAAGGGCAATCAGGAGTCGTTTTATGCTGAAGTACTGCGGGCATTGTGGGGATATACAGGTGATAAACTGGGAATTCCCGTTTCAGAATTAAACAGGGATAATATCACATCTATTTTTCAGAAACATTCAATAGAAGATGAATTGATTGGTCAGTTCAAATCTTTGTTGGATACATGTGAATTTGCCCGCTATGCCCCAACATCTGTGTCAGGTGGAATGGACGAAGTATACAAACAGGCAATCAGGGTGATCAGTCAGTTGGATAACAAGATCAGAAAAGTAAAATAGCATGGCAAAGAGAATAGCATATATCTGCATTTTTTTAGCATCGGTTCTTGTTGCTGAGGCACAGAACTTAGCCGATGCCAATGAACTGTATGGGAAAGGTGAGTATGAGGAAGCACTGACAATTTATACAAGCCTGATTGATTCGGGCTTTGAGTCTTCCGCCTTGTTTTTTAATACAGCAAATACGTATTATAAACTGGGTGATTTGCCAAACAGTTTATTAAACTACGAACGGGCAAAACTGCTGGCTCCCAAGGATAAAGACATTGCGTTCAATCTGAGTCTTACACAAAAGCTGGTGGTAGATAAAATAGAGCTGGTGGATGAGATATTTATTGAGAAATGGTTGAGAAGCTTTCGAAATAATTTTCACACGGATGTGTGGGCCTGGCTGAGCATTGCTGCATTCCTGATTTTTATTAGCGGACTGTTTATATATTCCTTGTTTAAATCCACAGCAATACGCAAATTCGGATTCTATCTTGGTGTTGTTGCACTGTTCCTGTCTGTTTTAACTGCTGTGTTTTCATACCAGCAAAAGAGAATGCTGACGGAGCGGAAAAGCGCCATCATCTTTGCGCCTTCGGTGACCGTTAAAAGCTCACCGGACGAGAGCGGCAACTCATTGTTTATCCTGCATGAAGGATCCAAGGTGAGCGTGCGCGATTCCGTTGGAAACTGGTGGGAGATTATGATGGGGGATGGCAACGTGGGCTGGATCCCAAAGGATGCTCTGAAAAGAATATAACTGTCAGGCAATGAGCGTGAGATGAAAGGTCTTACATCTCATGCCTCACATCTTACAACACAACAATGCGTTACTACATCATAGCCGGAGAAGCATCCGGCGACCTGCATGCTTCCAATCTGGTTCGTTCGATGAATGAACTGGATGCTGATGCCCAATGGCGTGGCTGGGGAGGTGATTTAATGGCGGAACAAGGTGTACACATCGTGAAGCATTACCGCGACACAGCGGTGATGGGAGTGATGCAGGTGCTGTTGAAGATGCGCAGCATTGCACGGAACTTATCCGCATGTAAACAGGATGTGCTGAACTATCAGCCGGATGTGTTGATTCTGGTTGACTACCCCGGATTTAATTTACGCATAGCAGCCTTTGCCAAACAGCACGGAATTCGCGTGTTTTACTACATTGCACCCAAAGTATGGGCTTCAAGGGAAAACCGAATCCAGAAAATAAAAGCCTTTACGGATCATGTTTTTACAATTCTTCCATTTGAAGTTGCCTATTTTAAAACCCATGGGGTGAAAGCAAGCTATGTTGGAAATCCCGTTGTTGATGCCATCCGAAATGAGATGGCCCAGGTTGAAAGCACAGCTGATTTCAGGAAGAGAACCGGTTTGGATGATAGACCAATCGTGGCACTGCTTTCGGGAAGCAGAGTGCACGAGGTAAATTACGTTCTGCCTGCCATGCTTTCGGTGGTGGATGATTTTAAAGCGTATCAGTTTGTTGTGGCAGGTGTAGATGTGCTTGATAAGGATATTTACAATCAGCTAATAAAAGACCGCGATATCAGGGTGCTGTATGGAGAAACCTATCAGATTCTCAGGCACGCAGAGGCCGCACTGGTTACATCCGGCACTGCAACACTGGAAACCGCGCTGATTGGAACGCCGCAGGTGGTGTGTTACAATATGGGAGGTGGGCGTGCATTGTATTGGCTTTATGAGAAGTTTATAAAGGTGAAGTACCTTTCTTTGGTTAATCTGATACTCGATAAACGATTGGTGAACGAACTTATTCAACATCGTTTGACCCATGCTGAGATTAAGCGCGAATTAGCAAGAATATTGAAACATGGCGATGCCAGAGACGAAATACTAAAGGGCTACCGGGAAATTAAAGATCTGTTGGGAGATTCCGACGTGTCTAAAAATACTGCTGGTAAAATGATGGAAATGCTCAGATAGCTCCATTCTGTAAGTTCTTGAGCGGGGTGGAATGGAAGCGAAATAAGATTGTTTTCATCTAAGCATAAATAACTATCTTTGGCAGTTAAAATAAAGAAATTAAAAAAATGAAGATAAGTTTAATCGGATACGGCAAAATGGGAAAGGAAATCGAAAAGATTGCCATCAGCCGTGGACACGAGATTGTGTGCATCATCGACATGGATAATCAGGAAGATTTTACCTCTGAAGCCTTTAAGTCGTCTGATGTGGCCATTGAATTTACAATACCTGCAGTGGCTTACGAAAATTACCTGAAATGTTTTGCTGCAAATGTGCCGGTGGTTTCCGGAACAACAGGGTGGCTGGATAAAATCGAAATCATTAAGGATGCCTGCTCGAAAGGACAAACCTTTTTTTATGCCTCTAACTTTAGCTTAGGGGTTAACTTGTTTTTCGCTCTCAACAAGAAATTGGCTGAGATGATGAATCAGTTTGAAGGTTATGAGGTAAGCATGGAAGAAGTGCATCACATCCATAAGTTGGATGCTCCTAGTGGAACGGCCATTTCTCTGGCTGAGGATCTGATAGAAAAGATTGATCGGAAAGATCGTTGGGTAAATAAGACAGAAGGCGCTGATAACGAAATCTGTATTCATAGTGTTCGGGAAGGTGAAGTGCCTGGAATTCATGCCGTTAAATATGAGTCGGAGGTGGATGAGATTCAGATCTATCACAGTGCAAAAAGCAGAAAGGGCTTTGCCTTCGGGGCGGTGCTTGCTGCTGAATTCGCTGCAAAAAATAAAGGATACCTCGGCATGCAGGATATGTTGAACTTATAATAATCGGAAGCTTAAAATAATAATTACATGGAAAACGCAACAACAAAAGGTTGGATACGATTCGCAGTTTGGGGAACAATTTACATCCTGTTCTCGGTTTGGGTTGGCAACCTTTGGCTCCTTTTAGGCTTGCCGGTTCTCTTTGATATTTACGTGTCAAAAAAAGTGCCATGGAGTTTTTGGAAAAAAACGAAAGATGGGAAAAAAGCACATTGGGCCATTGAATGGCTTGATGCAATTATTTTCGCACTTGTGGCAGTGGGTTTGATTAACATTTACCTGTTTCAGAATTATAAAATTCCTACGTCATCACTTGAAAAATCATTGCTTGTGGGTGACCACCTCTTTGTAAGTAAAGTGGCATTTGGACCAAGAAATCCCATCACGCCCCTTTCATTTCCTTTGGCGCAGCATACCTTGCCGGGGACAAAGATGAAATCGTACATTGAAAAGCCGCAGTGGAAGTACAAGCGACTCAAGGGATTTGGCAGTGTAAAGCGTGACGATATCGTTGTGTTTAACTTTCCAACGGGAGATACGGTGCCGGCAAATATAAATAATCCGGATTATTACCAGTTGTGTCGTAGCTACGGAAGGGATCGTGTTGTGAATAACAATGTTCCGGGAGTCGATTTTGGTGAGATTCAATGGCGTCCTGTTGATCGCCGTGAAAACTATGTGAAACGGTGTGTGGCTATTCCAGGAGATTCACTGCAGGTAATCGACAACCAGGTGTATGTGAATGGAATTAAGCAAAAAGAGATTGAGGGTCTGCAGTTTAACTACATCGTGGTTACCAATGGAAGCATGATCAATCCAAAGATCTTTGAGCGTTTGGGAATCAGAAAGGAGGACAGCAAGCATTACGATCAGAGAGGGTTTTATTACATGCCGCTCACCGATGCGCATGTGACTGAACTGAAGAAACTGAAAAATGTTGTTTCAATTACAAGGGAAGTTTATCCAAAAGGGAAGGTAGAAACAACAGCATTTCCTCACGCTGCAAACTTCGACTGGAACCGGGATAATTATGGTCCAATATGGATGCCAAAGAAAGGCGCCACAACACCCCTGGATATGATGAACCTGCCATTGTATGAACGCATCATCACCGCATACGAGGGAAATATGCTTCAGGTAAAAGATAGTACCATCTACATCAATGGTGAAGCTGCTGACAGCTACACCTTCCAAATGGATTATTACTTCATGATGGGAGATAACCGACATCATTCTGCTGATTCACGCTATTGGGGCTATGTGCCGGAAGACCACGTGGTGGGCAAGCCAATTCTTGTTTGGCTGTCACTGGATGAAGATAAATCTTTCCCGGCCAACATACGATGGGATCGTTTCTTTACCTGGGTACACGAGGACTGACAGTGAAGAGTGAGGAGTGAAGAGAGAAGCGTGATTGGTGACCTTTTGATCGTTTACGCCGTACATTGCCCTGATGTGCCTGGTTGGGGGATGAAAGAGAATGTAAAATGAAAGAACTTGCAGAAAAGGAGGCCATTGCCAAAGCAGCTGCACTTTGCAGTAAGAAGGAATATTGTGTTTCCGAGATACGTGCAAAGCTTGATAAATGGGAAGTGT
>JBFHER010000227.1:0-6414 GCA_041584055.1 Bacteroidales bacterium | reverse complement strand
TGAAAATCCTGACTTACTAAAGAGCATTCAGGAAAAACTATCGCATGATTTTTCAATTCACCATGCAACAATTCAAATTGAACAAGATAACAACCTATTGAACTGCATAAAATGTTAAAATCTGAATACCACATATCAAAAATGGATTGTCCATCCGAAGAAAATATGATTCGCATGAAGTTGGATGGCATAACTGAAATTAAGCGACTCGACTTTGATATTGAGAACAGAAAACTAACAGTATATCACTCCGATGAGAATCAGGAAATACAAAACAGATTAGTAGAGTTAAATTTTGGAGCAAAGCTAAAAAGCACCCAATCAATCGAAGATAATGTGCCCCATATTGAAAACTCAAATGTACAATCAAAACTTCTTTGGTCGGTATTGATTATAAACTTTAGCTTTTTCATTCTTGAAATGACAACAGGGTTAATCTCAAGATCAATGGGTTTGGTTGCTGATTCACTTGACATGTTAGCAGATTCTTTTGTGTATGGTTTAAGCTTATGGGCAGTTGGCTCAACGGTTTTACGCAAAAAGAAAGTAGCCAGATTAAGCGGTTATTTTCAACTATCATTAGCCCTTTTAGGCATTATTGAAGTATGCAGACGATTTATAAGTACTGAGGCCATGCCAGATTACCGAATAATGATTGGTATTTCAATCTTTGCATTAATAGCAAATGCAGCCTGCTTATATATTCTACAAAAATCAAAAAGTAATGAAGCCCACATGAAGGCGAGTATGATTTTTACTTCAAACGATATAATAATTAATGGGGGTGTAATACTTGCAGGAGTTCTGGTTTTGCTTACTCAATCCATGTATCCTGATTTAATAGTTGGTTCTATTGTATTTTTGATCGTAGTCAGAGGGGCAATCAGGATATTAAAACTCGGAAAATGATTATCTTTAAACCTTTAAGATATTTAATCCACTTTTTAATACTTCCAGATAAATAGACAATGAATATGCAAGGCTTCCTCATCGACACCCTATCCTGTTTTATGGTACTTTTTGCTGTTATTGATATCATCGGTTCTGTCCCAATCATATTAAAATTCAAGCAGGAAGGTGTTGTTATTCAGCCCGCAAAAATCACACTGGTTTCCTTTGTGATTCTCATTGTGTTTCTTTTTTCAGGCAGCTTGATTTTAAGCATTTTCGGCGTTGATGTCTCTTCCTTTGCCATTGCAGGATCTCTGGTCATTTTTGTACTGGCTTGTGAGATGATTTTTGGCGTAAACATTTTTAAACATGATTCTCCCACAACGGCATCAATTGTGCCCATTGCATTTCCACTTATTGCCGGAGCAGGATCCATTACGACCTTAATATCTTTACGGGCCGAATATAACCTTTACAGCATCCTCACCGCGGTATGTCTGAACATGATTGTTGTTTATTTTGTAATAAGACTAAGCGCTCGGATCGAAAAAATAATTGGGGTTACCGGCATTCATGTCCTTAAAAAAGTCTTTGGAATAATTTTATTATCCATTTCAATTAAACTGTTTCTTTCAAATACCGGAATTGAGATAAAAACCTAAGCTCATTGTTTCCCATTCAAAGATCAAATTAGCTCCTGCTTTAGTTGGACCAGGACTGCTACCGTGACGCGCAATTTACTGTCAGGCAAAATGACGGGGCAACACATTATTCCAGGTTAAACTTAAACCATTCACTTCCCGCACCCGCATACATGAATGTAAATCTTAATACAGCAATAGGAACCACCGGAAAGCGAATCTCAAAGAATGTACCCAGAGACAGCCTGGTGTGATCACCGAAAAGCTCAGCATAGGTATCAGCGCCATTCCCAACATTTACAAAATAGGCATTCTCAAGAGTTACCCATTTGGTATTTACCCATGAAAAATGCCCTCCTGTGTATGCAGAATAATAAGCCTTACCAAATATTTCGCCTTTTCGGATGCCGATTACATCCTGTGCCCCTTTTACAAATCGGTATTGATCATTGGCCGTTGCGTATCCGCTTCTTACCCAGGATGACACCTGTACAAGATTACTTAAGGTTTTATGGTACTCAGCGTTTACATTCAACTCATGAAAGCTATTTGTAGCTCCAACCCCGGCATATAAATCATAAGATAAACCAGCGGTATATCCATCCTTTCGGTGCCTTTTAATGTTGATCGTCCCAATGGATTCGGATAATCCGATGTTAAAGAAGCGATACTTTTTTTCCGGCGTAAGCACATTCAGGTTAAGGTCCTCATCGCTCAGCAAATCATGATTAACTACATGCTTTAACAAAGTCAATGATAGATCCGGAGAAAACCTGTAACGGTAATCAAGGTTCCATGGATTTCCAATCTTGACATAATACTCCGTTTTATCGTAGGGGGCAATCATGCGTGTTTCATAGGTTGCATCTTTATGACCGTTGGATTCTGTTACAATACGATCAAGAAACACCCTGGATTCAGACCCATTGAGGAATCCTATTTGGGTGGTCATATTTTTGTACAAGAGCTGACGCGGTAGACCAAGACTGAATTCCCATTGTGCGCCATTTGGATTTTTTTCCCAAACAATTTTCAGTTTTGAATTGCTGCCAAGAAAATTATCATCTCCGGCACCAAATCGGTAATTATAATCATAAACACTGCTATGATCGATTGTTAGCAAAGGATAAAACTTCACCGCATCCAAAGCCACAATCTTTAAGATATTTCCCTCAGCACTTTCTTCGATTTCATAACTTACATCTGCAAAATTTCCAATGTTCCAAATTCTGTTCAAGGATGTATCAATGCGTCCATAGCGTACCCATTCACCTTCCTCAAACAGCAACTCACTCATAATAATCCGGTCCCATGTAATCCAGTTCTTTGAAATCTCAACACGATCAATTCGAATGGAGTCCAGCGGCGACACACGTTTTACACCAAGCTGCCCCTGAGATAAAACATGAGTGAAAAAAAACAGCCACAGGCCAACTACAATGGAACTTTTCAAAACCGATGATTTTTACCCTTTTGATTCTTTTTATACGATCACTCTTTGAATCCTGCTACTCCGGCAGAAACAATAAATTTCATCACCTCTGCAGGGGGCAGATCAATGTGTCGTACCTGATTTCCCGGCACTATAAAAAGTTCACCGGAAAAATTATAGGAGTGGGGGAAATAAACGGCAACCTTATCTTTTTCGCCAATTATTTCCAGATCTGTTTCCGTTAAGAATCCAAGTTTTTCTATGTTAGATTCCACATTTATTTTTACTAAAACCGGATTATTAAACTTCTTCTCTTTCCCAACAAAAGCAGAGAACAAATCATTTATTGCAGAATAAAGAACTTTTAGCAGAGGTGCCTTTTTCATGAGACGGTCAAACAGATAGACAATTGGTCTTGCAATAAATGTCTGCCCTAGAAAACCAACCAATAAAATAAGGATAAAAATGAGAACCAGTCCAAGACCAGGAATTGTTAAATCTATCAATTCTTTCAACCAGCTTTGTAAAAGCCCATCCACAAAGGTAAAAACAACATATACGATGTATACCGTAATACTTATTGGTGCTAAGTAAAGCATCCCCTGAAGAAAATAATTAACCAGTTTTTTCATTTTTATATTTGTTTAATTCATGGGAAATAAAAAGCGTATTATACTACTAATTTACGCAATCGTTGAAAATATTCTCATGCAATATGGTAATAAAAATCGAAAGTTAACCAATACGATTTTCAACCAGCATACAAGAACCCGGCATTGCAATCAATCATCTTTGCGCCTAGAAATGTAGAAAAAAGGCTTGACAATGATCCACCATGCAACGTTTCGAATGGAATCAATTCTTACAGATCAGGAAGGCATCATGATGCCACATCACCTTTCCCAAATCCCTTTTCAATCTTTAAAAAAGGAATCAGTGCCAATCCAGGAATGGTACATATCATCACCCAGATAAAGAAATTATGGTAGCCCAATTGCTCCTGAATCCAGCCTGAAAACATACCCGGAATCATCATTCCCAGTGCCATAAATCCTGTTGCAAAAGCATAGTGAGCTGTCTTATGACTGCCCTTGCAAAACTGAATCAGGTAGAGGGTAAATGCCGTAAAACCAAAACCATATCCCAGCTGCTCAACTGCGATCATTGATTGAATCAGAATTTGGTTTTCAGGTTGGGCAGAAGCAAGGTAAACGTAAGCCACATCCGGGAGTTTCATTGCCAGCGCCATGGGCCACATCCAAAACTTAAGACCATGTCGCGACACCAAAACGCCACCAAGGATTCCACCCAACATCAAGCTCAGCATTCCCACAGTGCCATACATCAAGCCATAGGCTTCATTGGACAAGCCAAGTCCTCCCGTTTCCACTGAATCCAATAAAAAGGGGGCTGCAATTTTAGTCAGCTGGGCTTCTCCAAAGCGATATAACAGAATAAACAAAAGACTAACGATAATTCCTTTCTTCTGAAAGAACAAACGGATTGTCTTACCATACAACTTCAATGATTCTCCGGCATTGTGCAGCTTTCTGGCCTGGTCTCCTTCAGGGCTATTAAGCATGAATTTGTGATAAATGGCAAGTAGTATGAACATGGCACCGGAGATGCTGAAGATCCATTTCCAGGCCATTGTGTAATTCAACTCTTCTCCAGCCAGAATGCCTGCAAGAGCCACCAACGCACCCTGTGCTGTTATGAATGCAACTTTATAGAAGAGGTTGCGAACTCCCACAAAAAGAGACTGCATTTTATCCGTCAAACCCAACATATAAAAACCGTCTGCCGCAATATCGTGTGTGGCCGAACTAAATGCAACCAGCCAAAATGCAATCAGACTCCATCGGATAAATGCTGAGGTCTCAAGACTTAAACCCAGTAAAGCCAATCCTACCCCAATCACAAACTGCATCAGAATCACCCAATATCGTTTCGTTCGAAAATTATCTACGATGGGCCCCCAAAAAGGCTTAATCACCCACGGAAGGTACAACCACCCGGTATAAAGTGTGATATCGGCATTTGAAAGACCGAGATTTTTGTATAATACCGTTGAAAGCATCATGACGATGGCATAGGGCATCCCTTCAGCAAAGTACAAACTTGGAACCCATCGCATTCCTTTCCAAAACGTATTATGTACCTTGCTCATTCGTATATTCTTTCGACTTCAGAATTATTAAAGTAATGCTTCAGTATTTCTTTGTAATCATAACCTTTTACGCCCATCACGGCGGCCCCAATCTGACACAGTCCAACACCATGCCCCCATCCAGCACCTTTTAAAATAAACCCTCCGGGAACACCGGATTCAATATTAACCTTTTCTACAATAAAAGCAGAACTATACAAATGCGAGTCAGACAATAACTTTCTAATTTCCAACTCTTTTCCCACCACAACCTGACCTTTTGACCCCATCACTTTTAATCTGATGATACGACCTGAGGTGCCTCGTTCAAGGGGTACAAGATCAATGATATTCCCGAGATCCATGTCCAGCATGTTCTTTACTTTATTCTGCAACCAGCTTTGCCTGATATCTTTTCGCCATCTAAAGAAGTCCCGGGTTCCCTGATCATATTCGTTTAATACATGAATAAGTATCCGCGGATCATCGGTATTACAGAATGCATCGGGGGTATCATAGATCCATCGCTCTGCATCTTCATCATTCTGCAGATCATAATTTTCGTGATTTTGTTGTTCAAGGTTATCCCGAATCGCCTCAAGATAAGGAAAGTCCTGATCATCCCAACAACTTGAGAATACTTCGCTCATGCCCCCACAGCATTTTGAAAACCTGGCATCACACAATGTACCATCGGAAACCAGAGCCTCACCCCTTGTCTCAAATACCGCTTGCCGAGCTTTTTTTGATTTAATACGAGTCACCCCCTGGTATCGTTGGCAGTGATCATCCGCACACACGTCATAAAATTTGTGATCTTCGTTGTCATACCATTTTATCCACTCTCCATTCTTGTAAGAATGATTCTCTGAAGCCTTGCCCCTTTTTTCCAATTGGGCCAGAAGCCAGCCACGTGAAATAACTGCATGCGCTTTTAAGAACGGCAAGGATGCAGACGATCGCATTTCAGAAGATATGACACTTTCGAGGTAAGTCTCCAGCGGGACCAAATTAATGACTTGAATGTAATTGTCAATAAGCACAAACTTCAAAGCTCCATGATAACACAGGTCTTCCTTCTGCTCCCAATGGAAATTTAGTCCAATGGTCACTCCTGTCAAACAAAAGTTTGAATCCTTAATTGCATAAGGTTCTAACACCAGTGTTTCACCGCTCCAGATTATTTTCTCCTTAGCATAAAGATGCATAAGATTATCCCGATGCTTGATTTTAAATCTTCCTGAGAAGGTATCTAAAGAAACACAGTTTCCATAATTCCCATTCAGATTAAAAGCGACCTC
>JBFHER010000226.1:0-6467 GCA_041584055.1 Bacteroidales bacterium | reverse complement strand
ATAAAAGCCCCTGCATCGTTTAGTCCGTCCCCTGTCATCAACACATTCCTGCCTTGTTTCTGGAGTTCCTTAATGAAATTTTGTTTGTCAGCCGGTTGCTGGTTGAAATAAATTTTATCGGCATCAAAATAGTTGAGTAAGTTTGAGCGTTCTGAATCGTTGTCACCCGAAAGCAGATATAGCTGAAACTGTTTTTTGAGTCCCTTCAGCACCACATCCACTCCTTCGCGGTATTTGTTGTGAATTGAGAAGTAGCCTCTGTAAGCTCCGTTGATGGTAAGGTGTACCATGGATGCCTTGTTGCTGTTTGTGTCTTCGTTTAAAATGTATTCTGCAGATCCCAGTTTAAGCGCCAGCCCATTTGCTTTCCCATAAATGCCGCGTCCCGACATTTCAACAAATCCGATAACAGGCAGCGTTTTTGTATGATTGAGGTATTGTGTGATTGCATTGCTAAGCGGATGCGTGGATTGTCTTGTGAGGGAAGCGATGGCTTCACTTTCTTTTTGTGTCAAGGGCGTACCGTGAAACAATAGTCTGGATTCATCCGGGCGGGTAATGGTGCCGGTTTTGTCAAAAACGATGGTGTCGATGCGGGTCAGTTTTTCAATGGTTCCGGTGTTTTTAATGTACATGCCATGTTTTCCGAATAAACGCATGGTGCTTCCAAAGGTAAAAGGCATTGAAAGGGCCAATGCACAGGGGCAGGCAACAATGAGGACCGATGTCAAAACAAGGATTGCTGTTTTAAAATCGTGTCCCAAAGCAAACCAGTAACCAAAACCGGCAAGGGCAATCAAGATGATGACAACGGTAAAGTAGACACTGATTTTGTCGATGATGGATTTCAATGATCTCTCGGAGGGTTTATCGTCCGAGTTTTGATTCCACAACTGTGTCAGATGACTTTGGCTCACTTCTTTTTCAACGGTGATGTTGATGGCGCCTGAGGTCTGCCGTCCACCCGCATAAACAAATTCGCCTGCTTCTTTCCTGACTGGCGTTGATTCACCGGTGACAAAGCTGTAATCAATTAATCCTGTCCCATGTTTAATTGTTGCATCTGTTGGGATTAATTCCTTGCTTCTGATCAATAATTCATCCCCTGCTTTCAATTCTTCAAGCAGTGCACTTTCTTCCTGTCCATCCACGACCCGTGTAACTGCCACCGGGAAATAGGATTTAAAATCCCGGTCAAAGGACAGTGCCTGATAGGTTTTACCCTGGTACCACCTTCCAATGAGGAGAAAAAATAAAAAGCCGGAAAGACTGTCGGAATAGCCCGGACCGGCGCCGGAGATTACCTCAAAACTTGTGACAACAAAAAGTGTGATAATCCCAATGGCGATAGGCAAATCAATGTTTACAATCCCCTTTCTAAGGTTTTTAAATGCCGAAACCAGGTAATCACTTCCGCTGTAAAATACAAGTGGAACGGTGAGTATGTAAGTGAGATAATACAGAAATGTACCCAGGGAATCTCCCAAGGGTTTGCCGTTAAAATATTCAGGAAGACTGTAAAGCATAACATTGCCAAAGACAAAGCCGGCAACGCCTATTTTATACATGAGCTTTCGGTCAACACCTTTTGATTTGGGTTTTTCAAGTGTGCTCAATGATAAATCAGGAATGTAATGAATTGACACCAGGAGTTCAACCAATTGTCGAAGACTTATCTCATCCGTATTAAAACTGACCGTGTAGGTTTTATTGATAAAATTCACCACGGAATGTTTAACCCCTTTGTTAAGTTTGTTAAGGTGTTCTAGCAACCAGATGCAAGAAGCACAATGAATTGAGGGGATGTAAAAGGTTATTTTTGCGATGTTGTTTTCATGAAATTCAAACATCTTTTTCTGAACCTCATCCTTGTCAAGATAAGCATATTTTGTGTCATACTGGTGCTCCTCCACACGAATGCCGGGATTGGACTGCAGGTCGTAGTATTGATGCATTTTGTTCTCGTTTAACAAACGATATACCTGCTCACAGCCATGGCAGCAAAACTGCATGTTGTTCCAGATCACAGGATTTTTTCCGCAATCAGCACCACAATGAACACATTTATTATCAGAAGGCATTGTAACTATTCTTTACCATGGCAACAGGCACCTGAAACTGCATCTTCAGCAGACTTTACATCCTTTTGCATATGAATCTCCGGATTTAGTTTTTCTTTTGGGGGACTCAAATAAGGAATCCCCAGACTCAGGCCCCGAAGGATGAAGATCAATCCAACCACAACAACAAGGTATGGAATGATTTTGTTGATTTTATTTCGAACAGAGAGACTAATCAAATTTCCCAAAACAGTTATAAACAACATCATGGGCAGGGTCCCCAGGCCGAAAAGTACCATGTAAAGCACCCCGAGAACAAAACTGCCCGTTCCAATAGCGCCGGCAATGGCCATGTACACCAGCCCGCACGGCAAAAGGCCATTGAGCACCCCAATGAAAAATAATCCACCAAAGGATCGTTTTGCAAATAAGGTCTGAATGCCTCTTCGAACAGCATTTGAGAACGGGATGTTTTTTCCTGTGTTGAGATTCCGAAACAGGGAGGGCGTTAGAATGGATAAAACCATCAGGGCACCCATGGCAATGGAGATCCATTGCTGAAATCCCATGAGCTCAAAGCCCTCACCGATTAGACCAAACACAGCACCCATCAAACCATAGGTCAGGGTTCGTCCAATATTGTACAACACGCCACCGCTGATTTTTTGAAATTGATTCTTTCCTCGCAGTGGTAAACTAATTGCAATGGGACCACACATGCCTACACAGTGAAAGCTGCCCATCAAGCCGAGTAATAATGCAGAATATAAGATTTCCATTTTAACTATCTGATCATAAGGTCTTTTGTGATCCTGTAATGCTCGTCATTCAATTCCCATGACAGATGCAATTTATATCTGCCATGGGTTAAAAGTGTTTTATCAAGGTACAATGCAGTGTCAGATTCCATACTTATTTTCACATCCTTTTGCTTGTCTGAAGGGCGAAAGAAGTACATGTTAAACGCTTTTACCTGCCCTGCAAGCGAAGGCGCGATATGGATTTTATATACCTGATCTGTTTCAACAAAAGAAATGCTATCGCTGAAAACTGCGGAACGTCGCTGTATATTTATGTCTGTGGTATAATCGGCCCCTTTCTCATAATAATCTTCGGTAACCAGGTCGTTGTTCTGTCGTAAGGAAAACACGATAAAAACTGCTGCCAGCGATAGAAAAATGGCAAAGAACAGAACAAGCGATGTACCCCAATTTAATTTCATGATATTTTATTTATTTTCAGGTCCAATAAAATTAAGATCAACAGATTCCAGCAAACGATCACCTTCAAATAAACCAAGCTTAATGGCTGTGTTTTTCCCGTTTAAGTCCTGCTTTTTTATTCGTAAAATCACAATGGATTCAAATACAGATTCTTTTTCGATAAATGCCTCTTTCCCTGCAAGTTGTATTTCTCCGGTGACGCTTGAAATAAAACGAATGTCCAGGTCTTTGTCAGAATTTGTTTTATTAACAATCTTCGCATTGTACATGTTCGCAATGGTCGTTTCATTCACAACCTGATACATGGTGCCGGGAAGTCTTAAAATCGTGGTCTCCACCTCCGTTCTATTTGAAACAACCACGGCTAAGACAAGGATTAGAAGGGTAAGGACCGTTGAGTAAGCAATGGTTCTACCGTTAAAGATGTTTCGTTTCCCTGTTTCCACACCCTGATATGAATCGTAGCGGATCAGGTTCTGTGGTTTGTTGATTTTTTTCATCACAGTGTTGCATTCGTCAATGCAGGCGGTGCAGTTGATGCATTCCAATTGAGAACCATTCCGTATGTCGATGCCGGTTGGGCAAACGCTCAAACACTGCTTGCAATCTATGCAATCACCACTGTTTTTGACCCCTCGCGGTTCGCCCCTTTCAAAATCGTAAATCACGGCAATTGAGCGTGAGTCCAGAAGAACACCCTGCATCCGCCCATAAGGACAAACCATTGTGCACACCTGTTCTCTGAAAAAAGCATAGATCCAATAATAAAAGGTGGTGATGCCCATTAAAAAAAACACGGCAAGCAGGTGATCATTGACAGGTGTTGCATAAAAATCAAGTAATCCCTCAAAGCCAATGAACCACATCAAAAAAACATTGGTAAAAAAGAAACTCACAAGGTAGAATGTGATGTGCTTAAAGGCCGTTCGAATGGGGGATGCCGGTTTCTGTTTCCTGCCTCTGTGGTTCCCATCAAACAGATATTCGATGGGACGAAAAACAAATTCCAAAAAGATGGTTTGTGGGCAAGACCAGCCACACCATAAACGTCCAAACACAACCGTAAACAATACAATAAATATGACCGTAACCAGCATGATGAGTGCCAGAATGAAGGTGTCCTGCGCAAAAAAAGTGTTTCCAAACAGGATGAATTTTCGGTGGGCAATGTCAAGCATCATAAACGCATGACCATTCACTTTAATGAGTGGCGCAACGATTAAGAAAAGCAAAACGGACCAGCTGTAGATCTTACGCCGGGTGTACCATTTCCCTTTTGGCTTTTTTGCATAAATCCATTTGCGACTTCCGGAATCGTCGATATTTATTGGGCGGTCTCTGAAGGATGGTTGTGTTTCACCCATAGAATTTATTTTATTCCTATTTATTAAATAATGTCGCAGATATCAAAAGTGCCTGACTAAAAATGAACGCCTGTTTTTCAAAACTGCCTTTTAGCATCTGGCAATAATACAAAAAACTTCCGCAATCAACCTTAATTCGCGGAAGCTTTTTGAGCATACGTTAAAAATTATATCTACTTACATTCAACGCCCTGCGCCTCTTTGGCATTTTCAGGATTAGAACCAACCAACACGCTTAAGATGTATTGGCTTGTAAGTTTTATTTGATCTTCACTCATCATTGCCTTGTAGGGCGTCATGCCTTTTTCGGGTTTTCCCTCGGCTATGATTTTTATGATGTCGCTTTCACTGCATCCATTGATCCAGTGCGTATCGGTCAAGTTTGGACCAATTGCATTTCCTTCTCCCTTCATGCCATGACAGGCAATACAGCCTTTCTCGAGAAATAATTTGGCGCCTTGTTCTTTTATCTGTGCAGGATCCAATGCCGCCAATGCATTTGGGTTATTTGCTTTCATGGCTTCCTTTTGTGCTGCAAATGCCGCCACTTTTCGTTCGTATTCACTCACCTGATCCCTGCCGTTATTTGGATACCCAAAGTAGTATATCGCATAAAACATGGAGAATCCAATTGTAATGAGAAAGATAGCCATAATCCACACAGGAGCAGGATTATTCAGTTCCTTGATGCCATCATAATCATGGGAATCCTCGTGACTCTGATCGTTCAATTCATTTTTTTCTGTTGCCATCGTAATAGATTTATTTTAAATTATCGTTCACTTGCTCATCATCACGTAAAATGCCATTCTTGATTTCCTCAATTTCGCTCTTGGGCATTTTGAACGTTCTGATTAAAATAACAATAAACAGTGCCACGAAAATGAGGGTGCCCACAATGGAATACCATTCAATCCCGCTCACACCATCCATGACTTCTCCAACGAATTTCATATGCTATTATTTTGAAGTTCCGGCTGGTGAAATATCCCTGCCTAATTTATGCAGATAGGCAATGATTGCCACCACCTCTTTTGTGGGTTCAACATCAACGCCGGACGCTTTTAAATCAGCTGAAATTTTATTTGCTTGTTTCATATAATCAGCTCCCGCTTTTTCTGCATAGTCTTCCGGATAAGGAACGCCAAGCATCAGCATGACATTAATTTTTGCAGGCAATGCATCCAGATCCACATCCTTTTTAGCCAGCCATGGATAGGCAGGCATGATGGTTTGTGGATTCATTTCCAATGGTTTTACAAAGTGATTGTAATGCCAGATGGCTGTTTTGTAGGTTGAACTGCCCACATATCCTGCCCTTGCCAAATCAGGACCGGTCCGACGCGATCCCCATTGGAATGGATAATCGTATACAAACTCTCCGATTTTAGAATATTCGCCGTAACGTTCCGTTTCCCAACGCAAAGGACGCACCTGCTGTGAATGGCAGTTATAGCACCCGTTCGAAACATAAATGTCACGCCCGGTCAATTCAAGTGGTGTATATGGTGTTACTGTCTCGATGGTCGGGATATTGGATTCAACTTTTAACATGGGGATGATTTCCACTGCGCCTCCAATAACAAGAGCTACAAAAACAGCCAGGGAAAAACGAACGCCCTTGCGCTCCATCCAGCGATGGAAAGTTTCTCCGGCTGCACTTCTGCTTTGCGTATTCACCAGCGCCGGAGCTTCTGCCTCCTCGTCAGCAAGCAAACTTCCTGATTTGATTGTTTTTGTCATGTTATACAGGAAGAGTAAAAAGCCAATGAAGAAGATCAAACCTCCCACAATCCTGAATACATACATTGGCAGGATTT
>JBFHER010000225.1:0-6499 GCA_041584055.1 Bacteroidales bacterium | reverse complement strand
TATGGGATAATGCACTAAAAGAGGATTTAAAGGTCATGAAATTTGTGCCTGCTTCAGGTGCTGCATCAAGAATGTTTCAGGACCTGTTTGCTTTTATGAATAAGACAGAACCATATCCTGAACGTGAAACAGTAAAGACATTTTTCAAGAAGGTTGAGGACATGGCCTTTTACGATGATCTTTCTGATTATCTTGAAGATCTGGATATTAACAGCGATTATTATTTTCAGCGAATGGCCTCAAGAATTCTTGACAAAAGTGGATTGGGCTATGGTATCCTTCCTAAAGGACTGATTAAGTTTCATAAGTATGAAGATGGCAGCCGGACACCTTTCGAAGAACATTTGGTTGAAGGCGTTAACTATGCTGCAACTGCCAATGGTACAGTGAACATTCACTTTACCGTGTCAGCCGAACATAAGGTCTTGTTTGAGAAATTGCAGAAAAAGGTACAGCCTGCATATGAGAAAAAATACGGTGTTCATTTTAATTTAAGTTATTCTGTACAGAAAAGATCAACAGACACCATTGCTGTTGACCTTAACAATGAACCCTTCCGCGAAAATGGCGAAATTCTTTTCAGGCCAGGAGGGCATGGTTCGCTAATAGAAAACCTGAACGAACTGGATGGTGATATTATTTTTATCAAGAACATTGATAACGTGGTACCGGATCATTTAAAGGAACCCACCATTACATATAAAAAGGTAATTGCCGGAAAGCTTATTGAGTTGCAAAAAGCCATTTTCAGTTTTATGAAAGGCATCAATGAGGCAGATGAAAAAGTCCTTGCCCAAATTGAAAACTTCCTGAAAGAAGAGTTTGCCATGCAACTCCCTGAAGGTTTTTCCGAAAAAAACTTCAATGAAAGAAAATCTTATCTCGAATCAAAGCTGAATCGTCCAATCAGGGTTTGCGGAATGGTGAAAAACGAGGGAGAACCTGGTGGGGGCCCATTTTTGGTTAAAAGTGGGGATGGATCTGTATCCCTTCAAATTGTAGAAATGAGTCAGATAGATCTTGAAAATCCTCAGATTAAAGAGATGGTTGAAAAAGCCACACATTTTAATCCGGTGGATCTGGTTTGCTCTGTCGTTGATTATCAGGGAAACAAATTTGACTTAACGAAATTTGTTGATCCTGACACGGGATTTATTAGTAAAAAGTCCAGGAATGGTAAGGATTTAAAAGCACTTGAACATCCCGGTTTGTGGAATGGCGCCATGGCGGACTGGAACACGGTCTTTGTTGAAGTTCCCATCGAGACTTTCAATCCTGTGAAAACGGTCAACGATTTAATACGTCCCCAACATCAGGGGGTCAGGTAATACCCACACTATTTTGTTTTAAACTTGCATTTTGCTTTCAAAATAGCAATGTTATATTAAATTTGTTTTTCCTGATTACTTTTTTGGAAATGAAATAATGTACATTGCTGTGCATCAATTTATTTTCATCACCTTAAGGCAGGAGAAAAATGATTGATAATGTAGCGATGATGAAAAAAAATGCCCTAAGAACAACAATTTTGTTTGCGTTTGCGCTTATGTTGCAAGGCATCTATTCAGAGGATAAAAATTTTAATGATGGCTGGTTGTTTTACAATGCCGAAGCAGACAATGCCGGGATGGTTGATTTTGATGATTCCCATTGGCGACAGGTTGATTTACCCCATGACTGGGCCATTGAAGGACCTTTTGATCCGAAGTACAATTCCCGTTGCGGAGGACTACCCTTTCACGGTACAGGTTGGTATCGAAAACATTTCACTGTGGCAGATGAAGCAAGGGGGAAGGTGGTTAGAATTGAATTTGAAGGTGCCATGTATAACGCCCATGTATGGGTGAATGGGCAGCTGGTTGGAAATCGACCTTATGGATACATTGGTTTCGAGTTTGATATAAGTACTTACCTTCATTATGGGGAAGAAAATTTAGTCGCAGTGCGTCTGACACCCGAAGATTTGTCCTCCCGATGGTACCCGGGAGCCGGAATTTACCGCTCTGTCTGGTTGAAAATGGATAATCCTGTTCACATTGTGCAGTGGGGGACATATGTTACAACACCTACAATAACCACGGACAAAGCTGTGGTACAGAATGAAACCGAAATTGTAAATAAATCAGAGAGGGCTGAAACGATAAGTCTGAAGCATGAATATTTTTCTCCCAAAGGTGAAATTGTTGCAAGCATAGAAGAGCACATAACCCTTGCGCCAAATACAACAGAAAAAATAGGACTTTGGGTAAACATTGAAAAACCTATGCTTTGGGATTTGGAAACACCAAATCTGTACAATCTGCTTACAACGATTACCCAGGAAGGAAAGTTACTTGATCAATATAAAACGCGTTTTGGAATCAGATCCATAAGCTATGATGAAGATGGGTTTTATTTGAATGGACGTCTGGTGCGTTTCAATGGTGTTTGTTTGCATCATGACAATGGAGCACTTGGCGCGGCAGTGTATCGCAGAGCAGATGAACGAAAACTTCAGATTATGAAGGACATGGGTGTTAATGCCATCCGGACAAGTCATAATCCGCCTTCACGGGAATTGTTGGAATTGTGCGATGAGATGGGATTGATGGTCCAGGATGAGGCATTTGACGTTTGGAGGATGCCTAAAGTGCCCAATGGATACAACCTGTTTTACGATGAATGGAGTGAGCGGGACATCAAGTCGATGGTGAAACGTGATCGAAATCATCCATCCATTGTGATGTGGAGTATTGGCAACGAAATACGGGAGCAGGGAGATAAGTTGCATGGTTGGGAAGAGGCAAAACGGTTGGTGGAATTTACAAAAGAAATGGATCCGACCCGTCCTGTAACGGCCGGGTTCAATCATTATCCGGCTCCTTTTAACTATAACATGGCACAGCAACTAGATATTGTAGGGATGAATTACAAAGCACCCAGATACGGTGAGGTGCATGAAAATTATCCGCACATCCCGGTATATGGTTCTGAAACCTCCAGTTGTACGAGCAGTCGGGGCGTATATCATTTGCCATTGGAACTTTATAAGAAATCCTCAGATAAGCAGATAAGCAGCTACGACCTCATCGCACCTCCCTGGGCTTATCCTCCTGATATCGAATTTCATTTTTTAGAAAAGTACCCGCATAGCATGGGAGAATTCGTTTGGACAGGTTTTGATTATTTGGGCGAACCAACCCCATATGGCGGAATGGATAATGCCACGGATGGTTACTGGAATGATGACTGGCCTGCCCGTAGTTCTTATTTTGGTGCAGTGGATTTATGCGGTTTTCCCAAAGACAGGTTTTATCTGTACCAAAGTCAGTGGACCACAGAACCAATGATTCATTTGTTGCCTCATTGGAACTGGGAAGGCAGGGAAGGAGAAATGATACCAGTTTATTGTTATACAAACTGCGATGAAGCAGAACTTTTTGTGAATGGAAAATCGTTGGGTAAAAAAGTGAAAGGAGTAGATAAAACAGAATTATTTGTAAAGGTGAATGCCTTTGCGCCGGATACATTTATGTCGAAGTATCGTTTATCATGGCTTGTACCATACAAAAGGGGAAGCATTCGGGTTGTGGGCTATAAAAACGGTAGATCAGTACAGGAAAAAGAAATTAGAACTGCCGGCAAACCCGCACGGGTTAGGTTATCAGTTGACAGATCAAGCATTCATGCTGATGGGCGAGACCTGGCTTATGTAACAGTACGTATAGAGGACAAGCATGGAAATCTATGCCCGTTGGCCGATAACCTTGTGAATTTCGAAATCTCAGGTGCAGGGTCTATTGTTGGAGTCGATAATGGCAATGCTGCAACAGTAGAGCCATTCCAGGCATCTTACCGGAAGGCATTTAACGGCATGTGTCTTGCCATTATTCGGTCTGATAAGCAAGGAGGAAGCATCACTTTAAAAGCTAAATCCAGACGTTTAATGTCCGCGAAACTGGAATTATCTGCTGATCAAAAGTAGGCTTGATTATTTTTGCAATTTGATTTTTCTATTCATTAGACTTCCTAAATCCAGCCAACGCCCAGCGCTTCTCTGAATGGCCAGGGAATTCCCGCGAGAAGAATAATAAAACCAATGCCACCGTAAATCAGCAATGTTTTGTAACTTTTTGAATTGTTGTGACGCTTGGCTTTTACACTGGCAGCAGTTATGAAGCCAATACCGATGAGCATCATTAAAACATGTTCCATGGTAAAGAAGCGAAGCAAGTCAGAATTTAAAGTTGCCGGCTCAAAAAGCACCTTTGGACTGATAAAATAAAGGATAAAACCGATCACCAGTTGAATATGAAGTGAAATGGTTGTCATGGTAGCTATGGCCTTGTCTTTTGATGCGTAGGTTTTTGATCCAAGTCCCTGAATGCTACGAACAAATAAAATTATCAGAAGAAGAATTGATATATATCTGATACCGGAGTGTGAATGTTGTAAAATAGAGTACATGATCTTTTTTTTAATTTACTACTTAGAACAGGTAATCCGGCTTTTTGTTTGAGAATGAATCGAGGAAAATAAAATAAAGCTTACGAGCGGTTCGTGGATTGTCTTTCTATCAATTCTATAGGAACATAAATGGTTTCAGGGCAAATTGTTTTTTCATCATCCTCACATAGCTCAATCATCAATTCTGCAATCTTTTCTCCCATGCTAATACCATGTTGTTCCAGAGACGTTAACGAAGGATCAATCAATTCGGTGAACGGTTCGTTTGCAGATCCCGTGATGCCCATCTCCTGAGGTATTGATATTCCCATTTCTTTGCAAACAAGGTAGGCTCCGAGCGCAGAATAATCACTTGCAGCAAAAATGGCATCTGGTCTGTCGGCTGAGTTTAAAAGTTTCTTCGCAACCTCTTCCCCTGTCAGTCGTGTTATTACATTTTCGAATACCATTTCCGGGTTAGGGGTAATGTTAAATTCTTTCAAAGCTTTAAAAAAGCCTTGTTTCCTTTCGCGGTAAACGTTAATGTGCGTGGGACCACCAAAATAGGCTATTTTTCGATAACCTTTATTTAGTAAATGCAAAGCAGTTTTGTAGGCGCCCTGTTCATTGTCGTTTACGATGCAAAATGTTTTTAAAGCACTGTTGACCCTGTCAAACTGTATTAACGGAATGCCCGAGTCGATAACTTCCTGAAGGTGTTCAAAGGAGGTTGTTTCAACAGCGTGTGAGATAATAATTCCATCCACTCTGTTATTTAATAAGGTATGAATATTTTGGACCTCTGTTTTAGCACGTTCATTTGATTGACAGATCACAACATTGTAACCCATTTTATTAGTCACTTTTTCAACACCATTTATGATGTTGGCAAAAAAGTGCCTGTTTACCCTGGGAATGCATAAGCCCAGTGTGTTTGCTTTCCCCTTTCTAAGATTGGATGCCAGAACGTTGGGTGTATAGTTTAATTTATGTGCCGCTTTAAGCACTTTTTTTCGTGTTGATTCACTGATTCTGGGATGGTTGTTTAGAGCACGGGATACCGTAGATGCAGTAACGCCCAGTTTCTTTGCAATGTCGTGAATGGTTACTTTCTTTCGCATAGGCTGTAAAAATAGCAATTTTTGTACAAACGATTGCACAATTTTTATTTCCCTTCCGTTTTGAAATATTTTGATTAAAATTTGTTTGACAGAATTGATTATTTTAAATTTGACCAAACGTTCAGTTAAAAATGTAACGATGTGAGCCCCAGGACAAAGGAACAGGTAGAAAAAATAAGACAGGTTAGGAAAGCCACAATTGCAGATGCGGCCTTGAAACTGTTTTCTGAACACAGTTACAGAGGAACATCAATTGCTATGATTGCAAATGAGGCTGGCATTTCAAAAGGATTGCTTTACAATTACTTTGAAAGTAAGGAAGCCTTATTATACGAAATCATGGTGCATGGTATGACCAGTCTCATGGTGCTCTTTGATGAAAACAAAGATGGCATTATTTCGAGAGAAGAAATGGTGAAAATGATCGACACTTCCTTTGATTTCATGATGGAAAATGCTGTTTTTTATCGCCTGTTTTTTTCACTTCTTCTTCAACCTGGTGTTTATGAGATGATTGACAAATTGTTATGGGAGGCAATAGCGCCTTTTCAGAAAATGATACTTGATTATTATACCAGACAGGGTAGTCCTGATCCTATGGGGGAATTTGCACTTTTATTGGCCATCCTGGATGGGGTAGGGATGCACTATATGTTTCGTCCAAACGAATATCCAATTGGGAAAGTAAAAAAAATCATTGTTGAACGTTTTGTAAAAGCTTAGTGATAAGTGTAAGGCCTGGTCGAGGAAGGGTAATGACGTAAGAAAGTTCATCAAATAAAATCATTAAAATGAAGAAGTCATCATTGCTGCTGTTAATTCTATTTGTGTTTACACAGGTGCAAGGACAGGATTTAACCGCAAAGGATATTGTGCAAAAGGCAGATACAAAATTTCAGGGCGAAAAAACAAGTGAGAGTGATATGGAAATGACCATTGTGCGTCCAAAATAC
>JBFHER010000224.1:0-6502 GCA_041584055.1 Bacteroidales bacterium | reverse complement strand
GTTTTAAAAAATGCTAAAGGAGAAATCATCGAAACCTTTGGTAAAAACATTGGATTCAGAACCGTAGAAATAAAAGACGGACAGTTACAGGTGAACGGACAGGCTGTTTTGGTAAAAGGCGTTAATCGGCATGAACATGATCCGGAGACAGGACATTATATTTCTAAGGAAAGAATGGAACAGGATATCCGATTGATGAAGGAATACAACATCAATACTGTAAGAACCTGCCACTATCCGAATGATCCTTACTGGTACGATTTGTGTGACAAATATGGTTTATACGTTATCAATGAAGCTAACATCGAATCCCACGGACTGGGCGCTGCTTTGCAGGCACCTTATGACTATCACATTGCGGATGATCCTGCCTGGGAGAAGCCGCATCTGGATCGAGTTGAACGCATGTATCAACGAGATAAAAACCATCCATCAGTGATTATCTGGTCGCTTGGAAATGAGTGTGGCGATGGTGTGAATTTCGTAAAAGCCTACAACTGGCTGAAAGAGCGGGATGATCGACCAGTTCAACTGGAGCAGGCTGATAACAAGGCGCATACCGACATTGTCTGCCCCATGTATGCAAGCATGGAAGAAATGGAAAACTATGCCTTGCAACAGGATATCTACCGTCCGCTCATTCAATGCGAATATGCCCATGCCATGGGGAACAGCGTTGGAAACTTACAGGACTACTGGACACTGATTGAGAGATACCCGTCGCTTCAGGGGGGATGCATCTGGGATTGGGTGGATCAGGGTATTCGCAGCAAAAACAAGGATGGTCTTGACTACTTTGCGTATGGTGGAGACCTGGAAGCTCCGGGCACAAGAAACGACAACAACTTTTGTTTAAACGGATTGATATCTCCGGATCGGAAACCAAATCCCCACATCTATGAAGTAAAGAAGGTGTACCAAAATATTTCTGTGCTAAAAGGGCATGCGAAAGGGGAGTTTTTTATAAAAAATAAGTTCGCATTTTCAAGTTTAGAAAACTATAACCTCAATATAACGCTACTTAAAAATGGAGAAATTATAAAATCAGAACAGCTTAACAACTTAAATGTTAAAGCACAAAGTTATCAGGCTATAACAATTGAGATTCCTGAATTTGATAACGATGAAGATGTGTTTGCTAACTTTTCTTTTACCTTAAAAGAAAACGACGGTCTCTTGAAAAAAGGACATGAGGTTGCCAAAGAACAAATTCAACTTTCCCAAGCCAAACAAACAGCGGGCATTTGTGCTGTTGGCAAATTGGTTGTTGAAGAAACAGATGCCGTCTGGGAAATCAAAACGGGAACATCACAGTTGACCTTTGATAAGAAAACGGGGACATTCAAACATCTAACCATTGCAGGTAAAGAATACATACAGGAAGGGCCTCAACCCGACTTTTGGCGCGTTCCTACCGACAATGACTACGGTGCACAAATGGTGAGTAAAAATGGTATTTGGAAGGATCAGGGTAAGGATGCAGTCGTAACAGAAACAACGTTTAAACAGGAAGAAGGACTTATCAAAATAACGGTAAAAAAACGCCTTAACAAAGTATTTGGAGACATCACAACCTGTTATTCCATAAATGGAGATGGCCATATTGAAATTGACAATTACATCCATTTTGATCCAAATCGAAAAACGCCAAATATCCCGAGAGTTGGTTCCATCATGAGACTGAATAAGGCATTATCAGATATAAGCTGGTATGGTCGTGGCCCACATGAAAACTATGCAGATCGCAAAACAAGTGCCTTTGTGGGCTTATACAATGCAAGTGTTGACGAACTCTTCTATCCTTACATAAGGCCACAGGAAAACGGTTATCGCACCGATGTAAAAATGCTCCGTCTAACTGATGGGGAACACGGCATCAAAATCGTGGCAAAAAACAAATTATGTTTTCAGGCGCAACGTTACGACAAGGCTCAATACGGAAATGCAGAAAAGAAAGAAGCCTACCATCAGTCTGATTTACAAGCACAGGATTACATCAATTTAAACATTGACTACGGTCAAATGGGTGTTGGAGGAGATAACAGCTGGGGTGCAACACCTCATCTCATCTACCAACTTATCAGAAGAGAATACCGCTGGGGCTATGTGATTATTCCTTTTTAAAAGACATACCACCGGAAATTAATAAAACAGATTGGTTTTATTAACTTTGTGTCTGTTTTAAACATCAATGATGATCACAACAACCAAAGTTCCGGACAAGGGCGATCCATCTGACATCCTGCAGCTGTTTCCCAGCTACAACATTCAGCTGCTTTGCTGCAGGTATTGGTGGCTAAGGCGATGGGAATTTGAAGAATTGTCGTATCCCTACTGGCGTATTTACCATAACAATACATCTGGGGCAAGCATCATTCGTAAGGGCCGTGATTATCAGCTTACGCCTGATAAGATACTGATGATTGCACCTAATACGTCGTACTCCACAAAATTGCACGAGCATCATTCAAACTATGAAAACAAAGATGCGCTCATCGGTGGACGGGTAGGTGATACGATTAATTATTCGGATCTGGTGAAGAAGAACTACATCCTGCATCTATTTATCCATTTTAACATTGGCTTGCCTTACGACAATGTACAACCCGGCATATTTGAATTTGAATTAACTGATCACTTAAATGAAAAACTCACCGTCATAAGAAATCACCTTAAAGTGGATTATGCCAAATTCAGTTTTTATTCTGGTCTGGCCATTCAATCTCTTATCAGCGATCTTCTTTCTGCCATTCCGGAAGCACGCTGGGATCTTATGTCAAAGGATTATCGGATACTTGACATACTTGGTCATATTGAAAACAACATCTCCGGAGATTTATCAAATGTGGCACTGGCAAAAAAAATTCCTCTGGCCACCAATGCATTCACTCGCTTGTTTAGCAGTGAAATTGGCATCTCGCCGCAGCGTTTTGTGAAGAAAAAACGCATCGACAATGCCTGTGTTTTACTTCACCACTCTGATAAAACCATCGAAGCAATTGCTGAGGAGACGGGCTTTTCGGACAGGTATCATTTTTCACGAATTTTTAAACAAATCACAGGCGTGTCTCCGGCACGGTATCAAAAGGAGTACCGGATGAAATAGTGCTTCACTTGTCTCAGCTGATACCTTTGATATCACGATGGCTTGTCGGAACAATCTCTGTCGCTCAATTGCGAGCTCTTCCCAATGATGAATGATTGATGCAAAAAAAAACAGCCGACACATGGCCGGCTGTTAAATATATTTCAGTGATCAGAACTACTTGTTCAGAAGGGCTTTTACCTTTTCCTGAACACTTGCTCCGTTAAAACCAAGTTTGCTATCCAATACAGTGTAAGGTGCAGAGTAACCAAATGAAGATAATCCCCAAACGGTTCCGTTCGCGCCAACCAATCCTTCCAAATTAACAGGTAATCCTGCTGTTAATCCAAAACGTGGCACTGAATCAGGTAATACCTCTTTTTGATATTCTTTGGATTGACTTCTAAACAGTCCCTCTGAAGGCACAGACACAACCCTTACTTTTACATTAGAACTTTCTAAAAGAGATGCCCCTTCTATCAAGGTTGAAACTTCAGATCCACTTGCCAGTAAGACAACGTCTGGTGTTCCCTGACAATCCTGAACAACATAAGCTCCTTTCTCTGCACGAAGTGCATCCTGATAACCATTCTCACCAGGCAATTTCTTAATGTTCTGACGAGACAGGATTAAACCTGTTGGAGTACTGGTGTTTTCCATGGCCATTTTCCAGGCCACGGTGGCTTCATCTGCATCTGCAGGACGAATCACCAACATTGAGTTTTTACCACTGTGATTTTTGAGTTTCTCCATCAAACGAATTTGAGCTTCCTGCTCAACAGGTTGGTGGGTTGGACCATCTTCTCCAACACGGAAAGCATCATGCGTCCAGATATATTTCACAGGCAGTTCCATCAAGGCTGACATTCTCACCGCAGGTTTCATGTAATCAGAGAATACAAAGAATGTTCCACAGGCAGCAAAAACGCCTCCGTGCAATGCAATCCCGTTCATCATACAAGCCATGGTCAATTCACAAACACCCGCCTGCAAAAATGCACCAGAGAAGTCACCTTTCTTCAATGCTTTTGTATTTTTCAAGAAGCCATCCGTTTTATCTGAATTAGACAAGTCGGCAGATGAAACAATCATGTTTTCAACCTGTTGTGCAAATGCAGATAATACTGTGGCTGATGCACCACGTGTTGCACTGTTCACACCCTGCTTAATTGCAGCATAATCCACTTCGGGGGCTTTTCCAGATAAGAAGGTGTCCAATTTTGCTGCCAGGGCTTTGTTTTCCTTAGCCCACTTCGCTTCTTCTTCTTTTTTCTTTGCAGCCATCGCTGTCAATTCAGCAGCACGTTTTGAATACAAGGCTTCCACTTCAGGAAAAATCCGGAAAGGTTCTCCCGGGTCACCGCCAAGATTCTCTACTGTTTTAGTGAAATCGGCACCAGCATCAGACAATGGTTGTCCATGTGTCGAACATTGTCCCTCAAAGCTTTTACCATCAGCAGTCACACATCCGTAGCCCATGATTGTTTTTCCTATGATAAGGGTTGGCTTTTCGGTTTCAGCATTGGCTGTTTGTAAGGCTTTCCGAATCTGATCAGAATCGTTTCCAACAATTTCAATCACATTCCATCCCCAGGCCCTGTACTTTGCTGCCGTGTCTTCTGAAGTCACTTCACCGGTTGAGGTGGATAACTGTATGCTGTTTGAATCATAAAACATGATCAAATTACTTAAACCAAGGTGTCCTGCTATACGACCAGCCCCTTGTGAAATTTCTTCCTGTACACCGCCATCAGAAATAAAAGTGTAGGTTTTATGAGCCATCCATTCACCAAAGCGTTCTACGAGAAACCGCTCGGCAATCGCAGCACCAACAGCCATTGCATGGCCCTGGCCCAATGGTCCGGATGTATTTTCAACACCTCTTTTTACATCCACTTCAGGGTGACCCGGTGTAATACTATCCCATTGACGAAAATTCTTTAAATCGTCCATAGAATATTTTCCACACAAAGACAAGGTAGAGTAAAGCATCGGTGACATATGTCCCGGATCCAGAAAAAACCGATCACGATGTGCCCATGTCATATCTGATGGGTCGTAATTCAGAAATTCAGAATAGAGGATATTAATAAAATCTGCTCCTCCCATTGCTCCTCCGGGATGACCGGATTTTGATTTTTCAACCATTGCTGCAGATAAGATACGGATGTTATCTGCTGCCCTTTGCTCTAGTGTTTTTGACATACTATTTTGTTTTATAATTCATTATTAAAGTATGAAGAATGAGATCAATGTACGGTTTAATCAGAACGTTATATTGCTTTAAAACTAAGCAAACGCTTCATTGTCCGCACGTCGTATTCTCACTTCATCGATTACTCCCTGATTTTTAAATCCAACCAAAAAAGACACGACTTGAGCCACTTCTTCAGGTTGAATAAGACTTTTTATATCCAGATCCGGACGCGTATAATGTATCATTTCAGTGCCCACACCTCCGGGTGAAACAATATGCACACGAATTCCTTCACTTTGCAATTCTTTAGCCGCTGCTTTCATCAGTCCATTCAGTGCATGTTTTGACGCTGAATAAAGGCTCTGATTTTTATAGGGCTTGGTCCCTACCACCGACGAGATGTTGATTACCGTTGGGGATGCATTTTGTTTCAGGTAAGGAATGGCGGCCTGGGTTAAAAACAAAGGGACTTTCACGTTCAGATCCATGATCCGATCAAAGTCGGCCAATGAAATATCCTTAAAAGTCCCCGCCAGTGCTAATCCTGCATTATTGACCAAAACATCCAGGCGTCCAAACCGCTTTATCACGTCTTCTATCAAAGATTGCGGTGCCTTTGTAACTGTAGCCAGATCCATTGGAAAGAACTCAGCCCTGCCCCCTTTTGATTCAATTTGTTTCTGAACCTCCTTCAGGGATGCTTCATCCCGTCCGTTCAAGGCAATTTGAAAACCATCATCTGCTAATTTCAAAGCAATGGCCTTTCCAATTCCTCTTGAAGAACCTGTAATGAGAGCGACAGCCTGGTTATTTTCCTGCATCTCAAATTAAAATTTGATGTCGTACAAACCTTCGGCATCTCTTTCGAACCAACCCACACTCATATCCGTCATTGGATGACTTCTCAAGAGCTCCAATATTTCGAAGCTAATGGTTGCAGCCTGACTTCCCATCATGCTTACACGGTGTACCTGATCGACTGTTTTAAAACTAGCTGCCAAAACCTGAGTATTCAAACCAAAGGTTTTGATGTTTTCAACAATGTTCCCGACCACTTCAATGCCGTGCGAAGAAATGTTATCCAGACGATTCACATAGGGAGCCACCCAATCCGCTCCGGCCCTGGCTGCTACCATTGCCTGCTGTTGCGTAAAGATTGCGGTGGCCGTCACGTTAATGCCTGCATCTTTGATCATTGACATTGCTCTGTATCCTTCTTC
>JBFHER010000223.1:0-6502 GCA_041584055.1 Bacteroidales bacterium | reverse complement strand
TTGTTTTATCTGAAGAAACCATGGAATATGATCCAACATTTTGGGGAAAAGAGAATTTTATTCAGCCGGAGGAAGATATTCGTGATGCACTGAGAAGAATCAATCCTAAAATTCAAATTGCCCTACCGGATCCGCCTGAGGAAAATTGAAAATTGCATGTCATGCCAACCTGAACCTATCTCTATTAACAACGCGAAAACCATGTTGCAAGCGATCTTCACGGACCTTACTTTCACTAACTGAGACTGGCTTCCATGCATGGTCTCGGATCATGCAAAAACTACCAGGCCCCAATAATTGCACCTGCAATACTCAGGTAAAAGACCTGATAACCGGCATCAATCAACCATAACTTTATGGACTTACGCTGATATAAATAATTAACACCCATCGAGGTGGCTATAAAAGCGACGCCAAAGAACAGTGCATGTAAAAGACCGCCTCTCCAGTTAAGGTCTTCCGCACCATGCGCTGTAAATGTAAATGCAAGTCCAAGCACCATTATAAGCATAAACAAAAAGGAGGATCCAAAAATCAGGCCCATGTTCGCACCTTTGATGTCTTCATCGCTAAGGCCTACTTCTTTTTGCCATGTTTTCCCAAACATCAGCGGACTGTACCACAAAGAGCCTAAGCCAAAACTGGCCAATGCAGCCACCAAAACGGACCAAATGTTTATTGCGCTTAAATCCATATCACGAAATGTTAAATATTTCATACTAAACAAACAATGCATAAAAAAGTTTCATTTCCTTCCTAAAATGTGTTTCAAAGATCTTTGTGGGTATCGTTTAACAAATCTCAATTGCTTTATCTTTAAGAAATTTATACTGCTTAAATATTAAAAAGCCAGCATTTATAACTATTTTCCCACCAAATATAATAGTCAAATTAAACCAAATGGATATAAAAGCATGCTTATTTGATTTGGATGGCGTGATAGTGGATACTGCAAAGTATCACTACATTGCCTGGAAAGAACTGGCAGATAAACTGGGATTTGATTTCACCACAAAAGACAACGAACGACTCAAAGGGGTAAGTCGTATGGAATCGCTGGATATCCTTCTTGAACTGGGAGGCATCACCATGAGTGAAGAAGAAAAAACAAATCATGCGAAAGAAAAGAATGATCGCTATTGCAAACTTATTGAGACCATGGGTCCTGAAGAAGTTCTTCCGGGAGTAAAAGCGTTCTTAATTGAGCTTCGCAACAACAATATCAAAATTGGGCTGGGTTCATCCAGTAAAAATGCACGAACAATTCTAAAAAAAGTTGGATTGACAGAATACTTCGACACAATCATTGACGGAAGCAACATTACAAATGCAAAACCACATCCCGAAGTGTTCCTTTCCGGGGCCGAGACTCTTGGGATTGGACCTGCACATTGTGTTGTTTTTGAAGATGCCGAGGCAGGGATCCAGGCTGCCATTAATGCCAATATGAAATCCGTGGGCATCGGTCCATCCGAAACCCTTAAAAAAGCAGATTTTACGATCTTATCATTTAAAGACATGACACTTTCGAAGTTGATTCGTCAACTGTCGTAAGCTGTCCATAAAACGATTACACAATGCAAACTTTATTTCAACACGACCCCTGGCGAATCATAGAGAATGATTTCAGGCCATCGCGGCACGAACAGGCTGAAAGTATATTTAGTATCGGGAACGGACGAATGGGGCAACGCGCCAATTTCGAGGAGGATTACACCGGCGACTCTTTGCAGGGAACATATGTGGCTGGAGTATACTATCCTGATAAAACCAGGGTAGGCTGGTGGAAAAACGGTTATCCTGAATATTTTGCAAAAGTGATCAATTCTCCTTCCTTCATCAATATCTCTGTTGAACTGGATGGTGAAAAGCTTGATCTGGCGAAATGGCGAACGGAAGAATTCCAGCGGATACTGGATATGAAACAAGGCATCCTATACAGAAATTTTACGGCTGAGTCACCCAATGGAAAAAAGATCATTATTCATGCTGAACGATTCTTCAGCATGGCAAACACCGAAATTGCAGCCATCAGATATGCCATCACTGTTCCTGAAGAGCAAGGTTCTGTGAAAATAACATCTTCAATCAATGGAGACGTGCGGAATGAAGATTCGAATTACGATGAAAAATTCTGGATTAACAAAAACGGCAGTAACAGCGCTCGTGAAAACAGCTTGTTGGCAGAAACCAAAAAATTGGGATTTCATGTTGCTTATTCGATGAAGAATGATTTGAGCTTTTCGGGAGACACCCCTGAGCTTAAAATCAAACATATTTCGGCCAATGATATGATTGCAAATGAATACCTTTTTCATCTGCAAAAGGGAGAAACCGTTACCCTTACTAAAATAGTTTCAGTGGTGAGTTCGTTAAACCATAGCAAGGAACAACTTGAAACAGTTGCAAAAAACGCACTAACATCCGCCGCATTAAAGGGTTACGACACCCTAAAAACGGATCACATCCAATGGTGGGAACAAAAATGGGAAAACAGCGACATTGTGATTGAAGGTGATATTGCCGCTCAACAAGGAATCCGTTTTAATATTTTCCATTTGAATCAGACATATACAGGAGAAGATGAACGACTCAATATAGGTCCTAAAGGATTTACAGGAGAAAAGTACGGAGGCGTTACCTATTGGGATACCGAGGCCTACTGTGTGCCTTTCTTTTTGGGCACGGCACCTCAGAATGTAACACACAATTTGTTAAAGTATCGCTACAAGCAGTTAGACAAAGCCATTGAAAATGGTGTGAAATTAGGATTCAACAAGGGTGCTGCGCTCTATCCAATGGTCACAATGAATGGCGAAGAATGTCATAATGAATGGGAAATCACCTTTGAGGAAATCCATCGGAATGGTGCCATCGCATATGCCATTTACAACTACGTCAATTACACAGGCGACAACAGCTATTGGGCTGCCTATGGACTTGAAGTTCTTATTGCAATCTCGAGGTTCTGGGCACAACGGGTCAACTGGTCGGCAAAGGCATCAAAATACATGATCCTCGGTGTCACCGGACCAAATGAATACGAAAACAATATCAACAATAACTGGTACACAAATTACCTGGCAAAGTGGTGCATCGACTACACAACTGAAGTCATGAATTTTGTCAGGAACAACAATCCAAATCGCTTCAATGAAATCATGGAGTACACTTGTTTTAATGAAGTAGAAGAAGGGGATAAATGGCAACACATATCCCAAAACATGTATTTCCCCGAAGATGCAGAGCTAGGGGTTTTCTTGCAACAGGATGGATACATGGACAAGGAACAAATCCTGGCTGATGACCTTCCTGCCAATCAACGCCCCATCAACCAACACTGGTCATGGGATCGGATTCTCCGTTCCTGCTTTATTAAGCAAGCAGATGTATTACAAGGAATGTTCTTTTTCGAAGATCATTTCACACCTCAACAGCTGGAGAAAAATTTTGACTTCTATGAACCAAGGACGGTTCATGAATCATCACTCTCTCCTTGCGTTCATAGCATTCTGGCCTGTAAAATCAATCGAATTGACAAAGCATATAGCTTGTATTTACGCACATCACGCATCGACCTGGACGACTACAATCGTGAAGTCGCAGAAGGCTTGCACATCACAAGTATGGCAGGAACGTGGATGTCGGTAGTACAGGGATTTGGCGGATTACGGGTAAAGGATGGACAGCTTCACCTGCAACCTGTTATCCCTAAGGAGTGGTCTGGCTATACGTTTAAAGTTAATTTCAGATCATCGTTGGTTTGTATTAAAGTTTCCAAATCCGGCATCGATCTTTCACTTGAAAAAGGAAGCTCACTCCAGGTGGTTTTAAATGGGAATATGGTAAACCTTTGAATGCATAAAAATACAATTAATCAAAATTGAGTATTGCATATGAAACCTTCAGTAACTAACAAATGTCAGGCTACAAGGGTTGAACCGCCATGTTGGTGGATCGGAATGCGCAATACAAAGCTCATGCTAATGGTCCGGGGGACAAATATCTGTAAGCTTATCCCTGTTATCAATCACAAGGGCGTTGAAATTCAAAAAACACAAAAAACAAACAATCCCAACTATCTTTTTATTTTTCTGAGCATTTCCCCAGAGACGCAAGCCGGACAACTTCACATCAGTTTACTGGATGGCTTAACAGAAAAAATGCACATCGATTATCCCTTAAAGTCCAGGACAGAAGGCTCCTCACAACGTTCAGGATTTGGACCGGAGGATGTGATGTATCTACTGATGCCCGATCGTTTCGCAAACGGGAATCCAGCCATCGATTCCACATCTGATACGAAAGAAAAAGTGAATCGCAGCAAGCCAAATGGTCGTCATGGTGGTGACATACAGGGAATCATAGACCACCTGGATTACCTGGCAGATCTTGGCATCTCTGCATTGTGGACAACTCCGCTGTTAGAGGATGATATGGCACATTTTTCATACCATCAATATGCTATTAGCGACTACTACAAAATAGATTCTCGTTTTGGATGCAACAGTGACTATGTACGTTTGTCGGAGGAATGCAGACAAAGAGGCATCAAACTTATAATGGACGTCGTTCTCAATCATTGTGGATTAAACCATTGGTGGATGAAAGACCTGCCGGATAAGAGCTGGATTCATCAATTTGCTGTGTTTACTCGCTCAAATTATCGCATGTCGACAGTGAACGATCCCTATGCCTCGGATCAGGATAAAATGCTTTACACAAATGGATGGTTTGATACATCCATGCCTGACATTAATTTAAAGCATCCCCTGGTACTTACTTATTTCAAACAAGTTGCAATTTTCTGGCTGGAATATGCCAATCTGAATGGCTTAAGGGTCGATACCTTTCCATTTAACGATATTCACGCGGCATCCGAATGGACCAAAGCAATCTTGGATGAATACCCAAAGCTGAACATTGTTGGGGAATGCTGGCAACACCATCCTTCAGAAATTGCTTTCTGGCAGGGCGGATCAAAAAATTACAACCACTACAATTCACACCTTAAATCTGTCATGGACTTTCCTTTAACAGATGCGTTTACCACAGCACTCAATGATGATACGCAGGCGTGGGATATGGGGGTGGCTAAATTTTACAACAACTATGTGCTTGATTATCTGTATAAAGATGCCAATAACCTGTTGATATTTGTAGATAATCATGACATACAACGCTTTGCATCAAGTATCAAGGGCAGTTTAAAAAAATACAAAATGGCCATGACCCACTTGTTGACAACCCGCGGGATTCCGCAAATCTATGCCGGAACAGAAATAATGATGAACGGCAAAAAAGAAAAAGGCGATGGTTTTATCCGGAAAGATTTTCCGGGCGGATGGGCATGTGATGCCCGCGATGCATTTACGAGAGCAGGCAGAACAAAAAAAGAATCACAGGCATTTGATTATTTGCAGAAGTTGATTCATTATCGAAACAACAAGCCGGCACTGCAAACCGGTGCATTCAGACACTTCGTCCCCGAAGCAAATACTTACGTATATTTCCGATACAATCAGACAGAAATGGTAATGGTTGTGCTTAATAATCAAACCAGGAAACAAACCATATCTCTTGATCGATTTGCAGAAATGTTAAAAGGAAAACACATGGCAAGGGATGTGATCACCGAAACATGTTTTCAGTTGAGGTCATCCATTACTATCCCGGGAAAAACAGCCTTGCTTCTTGAAATTGAATAAGATTAAAATCTGAAATCTTGGTAAGGGACAGTGTTTCTTAAGAAATAACAACACCTCTCCTGTCAGTATTTTTTCTTATATTCGGGCAAAATTTCAAGCAATGGAAGAACGTGTTCCCCTGATAGAATTTAAAGACGCTGATATATGCCACCGGGAGCTGGTGGTGCTTAAAAATGTAAATCTGACGATTAACAAGGGAGAGTTTTACTACCTTATTGGAAAAACAGGAACCGGCAAAAGCAGTCTTCTCAGAACGCTTTATTCCGACATCCCTCTAGGTGGCGGATCGGCCACCGTTGGAGAATTCAACCTGAATAAAATTCGCAAACGGGAAATTCATTTGTTACGTCGCAAAATTGGCATTGTATTTCAGGATTTTCAACTTCTTACAGACAGAACGGTGGAGGCGAACCTTGAATTTGTTTTAAAGGCTACCAACTGGAAGAACAAAAATGAAATTAAGGCCAGAATTTCTGAAGTGTTGAACCATGTAGGCATGAAAAACAAAGGATATAAAATGCCCCATGAACTATCCGGCGGCGAACAACAACGCGTTGCCATTGCGAGGGCGCTTCTGAACAATCCTGAACTGATTCTTGCCGATGAGCCAACCGGAAATCTGGATTATGAAACCTCATTGCAAATTATGGAAATTTTGCACAACATAAAAAACGAGGGGACAACCATCCTGATGGCCACGCATAATCAAAACATTTTAAAAGATTATCCGGGCCGAATTATGAATTTTTCGGATAGTGTTGTTAGCATTGAAGCCTAGTATTTTGGGCTAAAAT
>JBFHER010000222.1:0-6528 GCA_041584055.1 Bacteroidales bacterium | reverse complement strand
TAGTAAAATTGTGCCTGAAATTATTTTACAACAGGCCAGTCATGTCGAGGTTGAAAGAAATGGAGAAATTGTAAAAGTGGATATTGGCATCGAAGATTTTCAGGCTTTGATAGGTGAGCGTAAAACAAGTTTGTTTGGAGTGCGGGTTCCTTTTGAAGTCGCCGATTTTGTTGAAGGCTCTGGGGCTGCGGAGGCCGGAATTGAAACAAAAGATCGCCTTGTAGGATTTAACGGTCAACGTATGGAGTACTTTGATCAATACCTGGATTCAACCGCTGCCTATAAGGGACAGGAAGTTCTCATTACTGTGAACAGGGGAGGACAGGAACTTGATTACAGTGTGCAATTGGACGAAAACGGGAAGCTTGGTATTTATGCCCAGCATCCATCTACATTTTTTAATTTTAAAACTGAACGTTATGGTTTCTTTGAGGCCATTCCTGCTGGTGTAAATAAAGGCATTGAAACAATCAGTGATTATCTGCGTCAGTTTAAACTGATTTTTTCCCCCGAAACAAAAGCCTACGAATCATTGGGTGGATTTATTTCCATTGGCAGCATTTTTCCTGAAGTTTGGGATTGGCAGTCCTTCTGGAATCTAACCGCGTTTCTCTCAATCATTCTGGCGGTAATGAATATTCTTCCTATTCCTGCACTTGACGGTGGGCATGTGATGATTTTATTTGGAGAAATCCTTACAGGACGAAAACCAAGCGAAAAATTTCTTGAATATGCGCAAATTGCAGGCATGATTATTTTGGTTGCATTATTGCTCTTTGCAAATATCAATGATGTTGTACGCTTATTTAAATAATTGCATTTAATTTGTTACTTTTACAAAAACGAAGAAAATGATGGCAACAGTTTTTTTAGGAATGATAGGACCATGGCAAATCGTACTGATTGTAGGGATTGTTCTCCTTTTGTTTGGTGGTAAAAAAATACCAGAGTTAATGAAAGGTTTGGGTCAGGGGATGAACGAATTCAAAAAGGCAAAACAGGAAGCCGAAAAAGACGAAGAGGATGATAAAGCAAAGGATAAAAGTAAATAGTCCTTTGGCTCCCCGGAATCACTGATCCTGATTATTTTTTAATAGTCAGGACATTTTGTTTATTAAGGTTGATAGTAGAAGTTGATGTCAGATAAATTTAATTTACTGAATAAGATTAATAATCCCTCCAACCTGCGGGAATTGGATAAGGGTAAATTACCTGAAGTTTGTAATGAGCTCAGACAGTTTATTGTTGATGCAGTTTCTTGCAATCCCGGACATTTTGGCGCTAGTCTTGGGACGGTAGAACTGACAGTGGCACTTCACTATGTCTTTAATACACCCATTGACAGGATTGTTTGGGATGTCGGGCATCAGGCCTATGGCCACAAGATTTTAACCGGCAGGCGTGAGCAATTTCATTCAAATAGAAAACTGAATGGTCTGAGCGGGTTTCCCAATCGCTCGGAAAGTGAGTACGATCATTTTGGGGTGGGACACTCTTCCACCTCCATATCGGCTGCTTTAGGCATGGCTGTAGCTGCCCAATCAAACAATGAGGACAAACAGGTTGTTGCTGTGATTGGAGATGGTGCACTTACCGGAGGAATGGCGTATGAGGGTTTAAATAATGCCACAGTGAATCCAAATAATTTACTGATTATCCTGAACGATAACGAGATGGCAATCTCTCCAAATGTTGGAGGCCTCAGTGAATATCTTGTGGATATTGCAACTTCTAAAACGTATAACAAGGTAAGATCAGAGGTTTTCAAGGCCTTATCAAAACTTCGTGTTTTTCAGTCGGAAGACAAAGAAATAATTGTGCGTTTAAACAACAGCATCAAAGCAATCTTTGCGCGTCAGGGTAATATTTTTGAAGGGTTTAATATTCGTTACTTTGGTCCGGTGGATGGACACAATGTGTTGCATCTTGTGGATACGTTGAATGACATGAAGAATATCAACGGACCAAAGGTGTTACACATTAAGACAAAAAAAGGAAAAGGTTTTAAGCCGGCGGAAAAAGCTCAAACAGAATGGCATGCGCCTGGTGTTTTTGATCCGGCAACAGGTGAGCGTATTGTATCCAATGAGACAGAAGCACCCTTAAAATATCAGGAGGTTTTTGGACGGACATTGTTGGAAATGGCTGAAAATGATGAACGAATCATAGGTGTTACTCCGGCAATGACAATGGGGTGTTCGATGGATATAATGATGGAGGTAATGCCTGAAAGAACCTTTGATGTTGGGATTGCCGAACAGCATGCGGTAACGTTTTCAGCGGGAATGGCCACTGAAGGCAAGGTGCCATTTTGTAATATCTATTCAACTTTTATGCAACGTGCTTATGATCAGGTGATTCATGATGTGGCACTACAGAAACTACACGTTGTTTTTTGTCTTGATAGAGGAGGACTGGTTGGTGAGGATGGTGCAACACATCATGGTGTTTTTGATCTGGCTTATATGAGATGCATTCCTAATCTGGTTATTGCGTCTCCGTTGAATGAAGTTGAGCTTCGTAATATGATGTTTTCCGCTTTGAAAAATCAGGATGGTCCTTATGTGATACGGTACCCAAGGGGTAAGGGGGTTCTTAAGGAATGGAAACGACCATTTGAGGTGATAGAGAGTGGAAAAGGTGAGTGCCTTAAGGATGGGAGAGATGTTGCAATCCTTAGTATCGGGCCAATAGGAAATAAGGTACTTCACATAGCAGAAAAATTTGAGAAAAAAGATGTCTCTGTTGCAGTTTATAATATGCGTTTTGTAAAACCGCTTGATGAAGAACTGTTACATGCTGTGATGAAGAAATTTAATAGAATTATTACAATTGAAGATGGTACCGTGGTGGGCGGATTTGGATCCGCAATCATGGAGTTTGCCATGGAAAATGATTATAAACCAACCATTAAACGCCTTGGAATACCGGATGAGTTCATAGAGCATGGAACAGTGCTGGAACTTTATAAGATCTGTGGAATTGATAAGAAAAGCATTCAGGATGCAATTCTTCATTTGGTGCCCATGAGTAAAATACAATAGTAAACAATGAAGTTTTTTAATTTACGTCTTGCCGCATTATTTTTGTTTATTCTTTTTGTAAATGCCAACCTCAAGGCTCAGGATGAGATTAAGATAAAACTAACCCTGGAAGAGGCGATTGATCTAGCCCGTCAACAATCTGTTGAAGCGTTTCGTGTGAAAAACATGTACCTGGCCCGCTACTGGGATTATCGTTCTTACATTGCCACTTTAAGACCCAGTTTGAATTTGAACAGTGATTTATTTAATTACAGAAATACAATTAATAAACGCTGGGATCCGGAAACAGGTGAATATTATGCAGGTTACAAAGGGTTTACCAATGATCTGTCCGTTTCTGTAAATCAGACCGTTCCATGGACGGGCGGTAGTATTTACGTCAGGTCATCACTGGAAAGAACGCAGGATCTTACCCAGGGTGTTTCGTATTTTGCTGCGAATCCAATCTGGCGAGTAGGAATCAGTCAGCCTTTAAACGGTTATAATGAGATGTACTGGACATCAAAAATTGAACCGATGAAATTCGAAAAAGCGAAACTTCAGTATTTGCAGGGGCTAGAATCTCTTTCCAGTGTGACAGTTTCACGTTTTTTTGGAATTGTCTCCTCGCAAATCAATCTTGATATAGCAAATAATAGTTATGCAAATGCAGACACGCTTTACAGGATAGCAAAAGGAAGATTCGAGATTGGAACCATCACCCAGGATGAACTTTTGGATCTGGAATTGTCCTTGCTCAATGCCAAGATTAATTTGAGTAAGTCGAAAATGGATCTTAAAAGAGCACAAAATGAACTCAATGCATATCTTAAACTGGATAAAGACATCGTAATTGAGTGTGTTGTCCCGGATAAAATACCATCCTTAAAGCTCAACTTTGAAAAGGTGTATCAGCATGCGCTTGAAAGGAATCCAACCCTGCTTGATTACAAACAAAGTTTATTGGAGCAGGATCAGCTTGTTGCATCAAGGAAGGCTCAAAATGGATTTGATGGAACATTAACCGCCAATTTTGGCACCATTGGTAATGCTGAATTATTGCCGGATACCTACGTTGATCCGGATCAAAGTCAGAATGTCTCCTTAAATTTTGAACTTCCGTTGGTTGATTGGGGGCGCCGAAAAGGGCGTTATCTAATGGCAAAGTCCAACAGGGAAGCAACAAGGGCACAGATAGAACAGAATTTGGTTCAGTTTGAACAGGATCTCATGGTTCGGGTGATGGAATTCAACCTACAGGAGGAGCAGGTTGAAATTGCCATGAAGGCAGATTCAACGGCTTATCTGGGATATGATATAACAAAGAAAAGGTTCTATATTGACAAAGTTGATGTGATAAAGTTAAACTCTGCCAGGGCTTCCCTGTCAAGTGCCAAAAGAAGTTACATCAGTGCATTGAGATCATATTGGTCCTATTATTTTGAAATCAGAGAAACAACGCTTTATGATTTTGTAAATAATAAATCACTCGAGGAAGATTTTGATGAATTATTGCAACAACAGCGTTACTAAAGGTCGAACATATTTTGTTAAAGTTTTAATTTACAATTAATTTGTTGCTTGTTATGAAAAAGTTCTTTTCCCCAATACGTATTGCAGCAGCCATTGTCCTTTTTTGCATGGTGCAGGTAAATGCACAGGAATCACCCTTAACCCAGGTCCGGGAGCTGGAGCCCTTTGAAAGGGTTGTGGCTGCCAATGGTATCAATGTTAAATTGTTTGATAACCAGTTGGAAGAAGCTGAAATAAAGGTTTCAGGTGTGCCACTTGAGAACATAATCACAGAAGTGGAAGGCAAAACCTTAAAAGTAAGAATGAAGGTGTCGGTTAAAAACTCAGATGTTTCTGTGATGGTGAATGTGTCTTATAAGCAACTAAGTTCATTGCAGGCCATAACAGGGGCGCGCATTGAATCCGGACGTGAGTTAATTGCGGAAAGCCTGAGTTTGTCTGCATCTACAGGTGGTGTTATCAATGCTGAAGTTGAAGCGAAGGAAGTGGATGCATCAGCGAAAGCCGGATCAGAAATTCAATTATTTGGTAAGACCGATAAGTTAATTGCAGAAGGAGTTCTTGGAGGAAATATCAAAGCCTATAAGTTGATCGCAAAGTCAGTAAAGGCAAATTCGTCGGGAGGCAGTGTTGTGGAGGTATACGCAATGGAAGATGCTGATTTAAAAGCCAGCCTCGGAGCAGAGGTGCGGGTGAAGGGAAGTCCTTACGAAGTAAAGGAAAGAGCCACCACGGGAGCTGTGATTAAAATATTGAATAAACCCGAACATGGCAAAGATCTGATCAGGGACGAATAGCAGTTTCAATTCATCCATCTCCATTCTTATTCTTTTAACTGATCTCTTTTTTCATTTCCATCAAGGGATAGATTACCTTTTGGCTTCTTATGCCTTGTTAATAAGTTCGAATTGGAAACATGCTGTAAAACAGGCTGATTTTATTACTTTTGCGGCACGAAACAGGTAATAATTTTTATATCATGATAAAGTTCTTTCAAACCTCCGATCAGAAGATCATTTCCGTTGAGTTAAAAAATGAGCTAAATGCTTCTGAAATTGAGCGTTTAGTTTGGTTGTTTAGTGAAGCTGAACCACTTCAGGAGGAGACTTTGAATGGGTGGTTTGTAGGCCCGCGAAAAGAGATGATTACCCCATGGAGTACCAACGCTGTTGAAATTACCCAAAACATGGGTCTTGCGGGAATCATAAGAATCGAGGAGTATTTTCAGGTGGCGGATGAAAAGGCTGAGTTCGACCCAATGTTACAGCGTTTGTACAACGGGCTGGATCAAACCATTTTCCACATAGAAAAAGAACCTGAAGCAATCCTTCACATTGATGATATAGAAGCATACAATTCCCAGGAAGGTTTGGCTTTGAGTCCGGATGAGGTGGCCTACCTTAATCAGCTTAGCAAAAAGCTTGGTAGGAAATTAACCGACAGCGAAGTGTTTGGTTTCTCGCAAGTGAATTCGGAACATTGTCGTCATAAAATATTCAATGGAATCTTCATCATCAACGGTGAGGAGAAAGAAAGCTCCTTGTTCCAGATGATCAAGAAGACATCCAAAGAAAATCCAAATAACATCGTTTCAGCTTACAAGGACAACGTGGCATTTAACAAGGGGCCGCGCATTGAACAGTTTGCGCCTGCTACACAGGATAAACCCGATTTCTTTGAAACAAAAGATTTCGACAGCGTTATTTCTCTTAAAGCTGAAACACATAACTTCCCAACTACTGTTGAACCATTCAATGGTGCAGCAACCGGTTCCGGCGGGGAGATCAGGGATCGTCTCGGCGGTGGCAAGGCAAGTTTACCAATTGCAGGAACTGCTGTTTATATGACATCCTACCCAAGAACTGAAGAAGAAAGAGCGTGGGAAATGGCCATGGAGCCGCGACCATGGCTTTATCAAACACCTGAACAAATATTGATCAAAGCATCAAACGGTGCCTCTGACTTTGGAAAT
>JBFHER010000221.1:0-6553 GCA_041584055.1 Bacteroidales bacterium | reverse complement strand
ATATACAAATTGGCAAATCATTATTTGACAAATGTGTTTTTATCCAGTTTAATAAACTGCCAGTTTCTTTTCTTTCAATGTGAGAATCAGGTATTTTCTCAATTACATTACTATACTCCGCTAAATAAAATGATGCAACCTTTATCTTTTTAAGTATATCTTCAATGGGAAGATTGCTAACACTTTTATATTTATTTAGTTTTGACAATTCATCTCTAAGTTTTATAACCTCAGAGTTATCTGTTACTGTTCTAATTTCAAAAAAAATATTACATGTTGTAGAGTTATAATCTTTTGCGAGCAAAAAATCAATATCTTGAGGTAAAATGCATTTAACAATAAGGTTTGACAAAAGATTTTCAATCTTATCTTTTTCATTTTCATAGGAAAGGGAGTTCAAACTGATATTGGTATCTATAATACTTTTAATCCATGATACTAAATCAGGTTCTTTCAAGATTAAATTTCCAAAATCATCTAATATATCTTTTGCTGGTTCCGTGAATCCAGAAGAAGATACAAAATAGTAAGTAAATTCTTTTATATCGTAGATTAATCTGTCATCAATTAAAGAATGCAAAATAAATTTAATAATTTCTTTACAACATTCAGGTTTTGATATTCTATTGTCAATATTACTATGTTTACATTGAATAATACCATTATTTTTTTGTGATATGGAAAGTGTGCAATCACGTCCTCTTTCACGAACGCCTTGCAATAAATAAATATTATCATAGATATTACGCCAACTACCATATTCGATTTCATTTTTATAAATAGAGTATACAAGTTCTTCAAATCTTCGGTGGTCTGCTAACTGACAATAAGGAAAGCTTTTGTTTGCAATAGCAGTTGGTTTTTCTTTTGAATCTATAATATCTGGAGTAAAAATGGTTATTGCCATAAAATATCATACTTTAAATTGCAATTTTAATTTCATGGGATTAACTTAAGTTGTGTATGATTAATTAAATATGCACAAATTGTAAATTATTGTACAATAAAAATAATCAAATAATATTGATTATTGTAGAGATTTGGAAAATGATTGGAATTAGAAAAATGTAGATTTACAGAATCTAATATTTGATTAGATTATTTTATTTTAAGTGTGCCCAGAGCGGGATTCGAACCCGCACGCCCTAACGAGCACCGGCCCCTCAAGCCGGCTTGTCTACCAATTTCAACATCTGGGCAGATATTATTTTCCAAATTTATCAAAAAACCAAATAATCAAAAATGTTTACAAATTGTTTCCAAATTTTTCTTTATATTTGGTCTACGTTCTTATTCAAACATTAGTATTAATCAGCTTTAGCGGTCATAATACATTTAACTTAAGTAAAAGCCCCTCAAGCTGGCGCGTCTACCAATTCCACCATCTGGGCGGGCAGCAAAAGGAGGAATCAGAGTTCCTCCTTTTTTGAGCGAGAAACGGGACTCGAACCCGCGACCCCGACCTTGGCAAGGTCGTGCTCTACCAACTGAGCTATTCTCGCAAAACGTAAAAACTTTTCTGAAACTGCAGCCTATCACCATAAGCATGTTTTTTTCAGATAGCGGGGCAAAAGTAGAACATTTTTTTTACTGTTCAAAATATTGCTTTAAATTTCAGATTTGAAACAAGCCATTTTTGTAGGGTTAATGATTACTTAACATTTGATTTGTCCTTATAATAATGTTTAGATTCTTTTTTAATGTGAATATTTTTTAGTTATTTTGGTTTCTATTAACAAATTTATAACATTTGATTATGAACCTTACCTGGATAACAAGAAGAATTGTCGTTGTGTCGGCATTTTTGTTGCTATTACTCAATACAGTATCAGCCCAGCTTGACACCATCCATTACATACCCCCAATGTTCACAAATTACACATCAGGAACGCATATTGGGGAACATTATGTTGTACTATCTACCAACGAGAATACACCTTTCTATGTGAACATTTATAACAATGCCGGCCGGGAACAGCGTGTTAAAATTTCAAAAACCCAACCTAAAATCGTGGATCTTGGTTTAAATCAGGATGCCTGGGGAATCATAAATACAGATGAGTTAAACACGGCACTGGATGATGAAGGGATGATTTTGGAGGCAACACAACCTTTCTTCGTGAACTTGCGTCATCTGTCCGGAGTTCAGGGAGGAATGCTCACAGGCAAAGGAAGTGTTGCGGCCGGTTACGATTTCTATACTGGTCACATGTATACTGTTTATCCCTCTAATAGTACCCTGAGAAATCATTTTGTGTCAGTGATGGCAACCCAGGATAACACGGTGGTTACCTTCAGTAATCCGGATGCAAAATACCACGGAAAATCAACCAATTCATTTAGTTTTACCCTGAATGCGGGTCAGTCATACGTGGTAGCGGATATGCTCAATGAACATCTGGGAGCCGGTGATCCTTATTCAGCAGCCAATATTGCCGAAGCCAATGCCATCAACGGCACCCATGTAACATCCACAAAACCCATTGTTGTCAATTCCGGCTCATGGCTGGCAGGCGGCGCATCCAATGTGCAGGATCTCGGATGGGATCAAATCGTGCCATTGGATTACGTTGGAACTGAATACATTGTAACAAAAGGACGGGGATCAGATCTGAACGAAAAGGTGATTGTAATTGCCACCGCAAGTAATACACAGGTGAAGGTCAATGATGTTGCGTTTGCAACCCTGACGAATGCCGGTGACCATGTTATCATACCAAGGTCAAGCTTTACCTCATCCAATAACATGTATGTGGAATCAACATCCCCCGTGTATTTGTATCAGACCTTTGCAGGAAGTACTTCGGATGCAACACCGGGCATGACCTTTATTCCACCTTTAAATTGCCTCGCCAACCAAAAAGTAAACATTCCCTTCGCAACGCAATTGATTGAGAACGTAGACATGGCCGATCCAAATGGCGATAGTCCTGCTTTAACCCTCATAACTAAACCGGAAGCCAATCTCACCATTAATGGCGTGCCCATGGCTACCATCCTTGGGAGTTCGTCTAACAGTGGGCCGGATAATGTTCCTGGAAATTCAAATTGGGTGAGCTATTATATTACCGACTTTAATTTTACTGGTTTTACAGCGACTGGTGACTGGCACTTCGAAATCATAGCAGACAGGGCGGTCAATGCAGAATTGTCCATCAGGGATGGCGCCATCGGTGCAGGCTGTTTCTTTTCAGGATTCGGAGAAGATCCCCTGTTATCCAAAGAACCTATTTTGGAGGGAGGGTCTGCTTGTTTGCCTGATAACGCAATCCTCAGAGCAAATGGATTTTCCTCCTACGAATGGTACAAGGAAGGCATTCAGATTGCTGGTGAAACAGCTGATAGTTTAATTCCTTCCATCTTAGGAAGCTATTCTGTGAGGGGTGTGACGGTGTGTGATGGGAGTGTTATCAAGTCCAAAGCTTCTAAACCCATCGAAATCAGACCATGCTTGTCCATCAACAGCATGACAATTGTTGAGCCAGATGTCAACACAAATGTTACTTTTACAGTGACCCTGGCTGTGCCCCAGGCGACGGATGTTTCTTTTGAGTATGCCACCCTTTCCGGTGTCGGTAGCAATGGGGCTAAGGTCTCAAAGGATTTTGTACAGAAAATTGGAAATATCCTAATCCCCGCCGGAGATACAACTGCAACAATCACGGTAACCGTATTGCCGGATCTATTGGATGAATATGATGAAGAGTTCTACATTGAACTTCGCAAACCAGTGAATTGTGACTTCTCCATCCCAATTGGAATCTGTCAAATTTTAGACAATGACAATCCACCATCCTATTATTTTCTTCACAATGACCTGGTGGCTGTTGAAGGAATAAACGATAAAGTTACTTACACTTTAGGTCTGGATGCGGTCTCAGGTCGTGAAACCTGGCTGTTGGTAGAGACCAAACAAAATTACTCGCTCATTCCATCCTATATTCAAGCTGAATACGGTGTAGATTTTGAACCAATTATTGATACATTGTTTATTCCTGAAGGAGGGACAACCGTCACCAGGGATGTAACTATTTACAATGATGATCTTGCCGAATCTACTGAACAATTTTACTTCGTCGTTTCTGAAGTCGGAAACTTGACTTACAACGCCGGTGACTCAGCAAAGAATTGTCAGATAGTAGATACCGACCAACCTGTTCGCTTTGTTGTGAATGACAGTTCAACACTTGAAGGTGATGATATGGTGGTCCGTGTGAACATCGACCGTACTTATCCCATTGACCTGACAGTTAATTATACAACCATCGATAACACAGCACTGGTATCAGATAATGATTATGTCCCTGAAACAGGAACCCTTACAATTAAGGCAGGTGATCTTGCAGGTTATGATACAATTGCTACCATTGAAGACGAAATTACTGAGAATGATGAAACATTCCTGTTTCGCATTTCAAATGCACCAGCCTGGCATTCAGTGATACAGATACCTCAGGGACTGGCAACAATCTTAAATGATGATTGTACGCCCGAAGCCACCAACGATGTATATTCAATGTTGGAGGAAGGAACTCTATCAGGTGTTTCTGTGCTTGATAATGACCTTGAATTATGCGATGGGCCCTTGAGTGTCGTGGTTACGGCAGCGCCTACTTTCGCAAAAACTTTTAGTGTTAATGGGTTAACCGGAGCTGTGAATTATAAACCCATCGATCATTATTATGGATCGGATGCCTTCAGTTACAAAGTTACGGATGCCGATGGAGAATCATCATCTGCAACTGTAAGCATCAATATTGCAAATACCAACGATGCCCCAATTGCATGGAACGATAATGGATCAACCAATGAAGATGTAAGCATCACTATCAATCCTTTGATGAACGACTGGGATATGGATAACTCAGGCCTGATTATTTCATCCGTGGGTGCAATCACAAATGGGAGTGCCACAATTGCTGTGGATGGAAAATCGCTCGTGTTTACACCGGCGGCTAATTACCATGGGGTCATTACTTTCTCCTATACAATTGCCGATGCAGAAGGCGACAATGCAAGCGCGAACATCACCGTTACAGTGAATTCTGTTAATGATGCTCCTATAGCTGTTAACGATAATGTTACGGTGGATGAAGATGCCGTTTCTGCTGCTTTTAATCCTCTTGACAACGATGAGGATCCGGATAATTCTGGTCTCCTGTTGACCGTCATTGGGGTGCCTGCTAATGGTGTTCTTCTTCCTCAGGGGGGTGGAGCGTATACCTATCAACCCAATGCCAACTTCTCAGGTACGGATCAGGTGTCTTATACAATTGAGGACGGAGAAGGAGATACGGATTCTGGAGAGATATATTTTACAATTAATCCGGTAAACGACCCTCCTGTCGCCGTGGCAGATGTGGCATCAACCGATGAAGACGTGGCTGTAATTATTGCAGTTTTGGCAAATGATACCGATGTGGATGGCAACCTCTCAGTAACAGGTGTTGGCATTACTGTGGCTCCAGTCAATGGCTCTGCTGTTGTGATGGGGGACGGAACCGTTACATATACGCCGAATGCTGATTTCAATGGCTCGGATAGCTTTAAATACAAACTCACAGATGATGCTTCTGCGGAATCAGCTGAAGTAGAAGTGAGTATTACAATCGATCCTGTAGATGATTTCCCGGTGGCAGTAAACGATGCCCTGAACACAAATGAAGATACACCTGCAAGCATCGATCCTACAGGCAACGACCTTGATCCGGATGGTTCTGGTTTGGTTGTGTCTATTGTTAATGGGCCTGCAAACGGAACTGTGAGTGTAACAGGTAATACTATTGAATATACGCCAAATGCCGATTTTAATGGCTCTGATGCAATCCTTTATCTGATAACAGAAAATGGTGCCGGTCTGGGTACATCTCAGGCTACCATCACGATCACGGTAAATGCCGTGAATGATTTGCCAGCGCTTGTGAATGATTCATTAACCATTGTCGAAGATGTGGTGACTGATATCGATGTTCTGAGTAATGATGCTGATCCTGATGGCGCTGGTTTGACGATCGTTTCTGTTGGAACGCCATTACATGGTTCTGCAAATATTGTGGGAGGCCTGGTACAGTACACACCCAATGCTGATTTCTTTGGAAATGACATTTTCTCATATACTGCAAAAGATGGAGACGGCGATGAAGCATCTGCAAGTATTGTGCTAACAATCTCTCCTGATGATACGGATGCTCCAATCGCAGTGGATGACAATGTTGAAACAGATGAAGACATTGTACTTAACATTCTGCCGCTTTCAAATGACAGTGATCCTGATTTAAGTGGTCTGGGCATCAGTATTCTAACACCTCCGACAAATGGAACAGCCCTTCTTAGTGGAACGACCATTGTTTACACCCCAAATGAAAACTACAACGGTGCGGATGTGATTGTTTACGAGATCACAGAGCTTGGGGCAGGAAATCAGACCGCTCAGGGAACCATTAATATTACGGTTAAACCTGTAAATGATCTGCCGGAAGCAGTGAATGATACCATCATCAATGCAGAAGATACAGAACTTGATATTGATGTATTGGCCAATGATGTTGACCCT
>JBFHER010000220.1:0-6581 GCA_041584055.1 Bacteroidales bacterium | reverse complement strand
CTGCAGGAATCGATGATGGCCTTTTATGATTATTTCGATGCCAAAATGGACGACTTCCGTTACAATGCCAAACAACTTTGGGGCTGCCGTGGCATTTATATTCCGCCATTTATGTCGCCCGAATCGGGGATTTTACGTATTACTGCACCACATGTAATCAACTGGACCGACGCAGCCGGATGGCTGGCTTCATTCTATTACGACTATTATTTGTTTACTGGCGATGAAGAATTTTTGAAAAACAGGGCAGTGCCATTTATGAAAGAGGTAGCATTATTTTACGAGGATTATATTGAAAAAGACCAGCATGGAAACAATATGCTTTTTCCGGGACAGTCACCCGAAAATCAACCTAAAGATAAGGTGATAGTTGATCCGGAAACAGGAAGGACGAAATCAATTAAGGTTCAGATAAATTCAACAATAGCTGTGGCAATTTCGAAAGAAGTAATGAGCAATTTGGTTAATTCGTGCGAGTTGCTGGGCATTGAAAAGCATGGCGTAAAACGCTGGAAAAAGTTGTTGGCAGCAATGCCTGAATACCAAATAAATGAGGATGGAGCTTTGCGCGAATGGTTACATCCCGATTTTGACGATAACTACGAACACCGCCATCAGTCACACATTTATCCACTTTTCCCCGGAAATGAAATTACAGAAGAAACAAATCCTGAGCTTTATGACGCAACAAAAGTGGCGATCGATAAACGTTTGGTTATTGGGCTGAAAGCTCAAACCGGTTGGTCGCTGGCACACATGGCAAATGTGTATGCACGTTTGGGCGATGGCGAAAAAGCAAAGGAAGCTTTAAATATTCTTTCTCGCTGTTGCCTTGGACAGAACTTTTTTACCTATCACAACGACTGGCGTGCAATGGGGGCAACAATGCCATTCTTTTGGGGGCAAAGTGCTCCTTTTCAAATGGATGCCAACTTCGGAATAAGTGCTGCTATAATTGAAATGCTCTGTGGTTCAACTGCAGAAATGCTTCGCATTTTACCTGCACTTCCTGCCGAGTGGAAAACCGGTGAATTTAAGGAAATGCTTACCCGTGTTGGTGTTAAAACATCAGTTAAATGGGACATGAGTAAAAAGAAAATTGATATAAAACTGCTGGCTGGAAGGGATACTGAATTTGAATTAAAACTACCGATAGCGCCCTTGCGTATAGAATGCAGCTTGCCTGAGATTCTTTCGGAATCAAAATATGGCCCAAATTATCGTTCAATTAAATTGAAGCAAGGCCAGGACTTATCAATTCACTTCACATTTTAAGTTTTAATCGCATGAAAAAAAAAATAATTCTTTTTTCGATTCTGGGTCTTATTGGCACTTCAATTTCCTTGAATGCCCAACAAACCCAACCCAACATTATTTTTGTGTTTGTCGATGACCTGGGATTTGGCGATTTGGGGTGTTACGGGAACAAAATAATACAAACACCCAACCTGGATAAAATGGCTTCTGAGGGGGTGTTGTTTACCAATTTCACTGTGGCTTCACCGGTTTGTTCTCCATCCAGGGTCGCAATGATGACCGGACAGTATCCTGCCCGAACGTGCTTCCATGGGCATTTGGCAAGCCTGGAACTTAACAAGGAGCGGAGTATGCCAAATTATCTCGATGAAACGATTCCAACAGTAACTAAGCTATTGAAATCCGCAGGCTATGCAACGGGGCATTTTGGGAAATGGCACATGGGCGGCCCCCAGGATAAAAGTGCCCCGGCTCCGGAAAAATACGGAATTGATGTAAGCGCAACAGTTCTTAGCAATGGTCCTGGCTACAATAAGAAGGGCGAAACTCGCGCAAATTCTTCGTTTCGGATAATGCAGCACACACTCGATTTTATTGAAACAAATGCCGATAATCCATTTTTTATAAATTGTTGGATAGTTGACCCTCATTCAGTGCTGAAGCCCAATGATGAGCAGCTCAATAACTATCCTGAACTCAAATCATTAGCGAAAGGATTTACCAGTGCAACACAGGTTTACAGTGCAGTCATTAGCGATATAGATATGCAGGTTAAAAGGCTGTTTGATAAACTTGAAGAATTGGGGATTGCGGAAAATACGCTTGTTGTTTTTTCAAGCGATAACGGGCCTGCACCCATTTGGGGTGTCGATACAAACCATAGCGGAACCGGAAGTGTTGGGCCGCTTCGGGGGTGTAAGGCCAGTTTATACGAAGGAGGTATCCGTGTACCCTTTATCGTGCGGTGGCCCGGTCATGTTCCAGCAGGAAAAGTGGATGATGAGACCATAATTTCCGGCGTTGATTTGTTGCCAACTTTTTGTAGCCTTGCGGGTGCCGAACTAAACAAAAAACTGAATCTTGATGGGCAGGATATGACCAGGGCTTTTAAGGGAGAGACGGTTGAACGGAAGAATCCTTTAATGTGGGAATACCGTTTTAGCCCATGGGGCAGGCATATTCAAAGAAGCCCTGCTTTGGCCATGCGCGATGGCGATTGGAAGCTAATGATGAACCACGACGGAAACCGAATTGAATTGTATAACCTTAAAGAAAATCCTTGCGAAGTGGATAATCGTGCATCTGAATACCCGGAGGTCGTAAAACGGATGAGTAAAGATTTGCTTCACTGGCAGAAATCACTTCCCGGTTCGAAAACGGTTCCTGAAACTGCTGGCTCTTTTGAATATCCCTGGCCCACAGATTCAAAAAAAATGAAATAACTTAACCAATAAAACGTTAAAAATGAACAAAAAAAACTTCATTTATGTATTGGCTGTGCTGACTATTATAACGACTCATTTTCCGGCAAGCCTACTAGCCCAAAATACCAATGTTGCGGAAATAAATTTTAATCCGGAAAAAGAATTAAATCCGAATACCCAATGGTTGCGCGAGGCTAAATGGGGGCTTTTTGCCCACTACCTGGTACATATGCCAAGTGCCCCGGTTCCCGAGGATATGACCCCGGAGAAATGGAACAAAAAAGTGAATTCTTTTGATGTAAAAGCCTTTGCCGATCAGCTTACCGAGTTGAAAGTTCCCTACTTTTTTATAACCATTGGGCAAGGAGGAGGCTATTTCTGTTCACCAAACGAAAACTACGAACGTTTGCTTGGGTCAAGCGGAGGGAAACTTTCGGAGCGTGACCTAATTGCGGATTTGGCAGCTGAGCTGGAGCCAAGAGGAATTAAATTAGGTGTTTACCTCACTGGCAGGGCAAGAAAGCCGGAAACACAAAAAGAGTGGATCCATGTAATCACTGAATGGTCGGAGCGCTGGGGAACATCAGTCTCAGCCTGGTGGCTCGATGGTAACCGAAATACAAATCCTGATTATAAATCGTTCACCGAAGCTTTTAAATCGGGTAATCCCAAGGCCATTGTAGCCTACAATACAGGACCGGTTGGGATGAACAGGCAGCAGCTTGTCCCTGCAACAGAATACGAGGATTTTTTGGCCGGCGAATGCGATTATTTTCTACCAAGCAGTGGAATATCACCAAAAGGGCTGGTCGATCGTCGGATTTTTCACCCACTTGAATCTACCGATTATTATCAGGGGCCTAATATCTCCGGCGATCAATTGCATTTCCTGAATTTTCTGGGTGCATGGTGGGGAACTGGTGAGCCACGATTTCCAAATGCCCTTGTTAACAGTTGGACAAAACATGTCAACGATAATTCGGGGGCTGTAACCTGGGATTTGCCACTAAGCGATGAGGGGATTATTGCTGACAGCTATTACAAACAGGTGAAAGCGCTTAGTGAATACATCAATAAATAAGTTGAAAGTTAAAATTGATTATCATGAGAAAAAAATATCTACCGCAGTTGGTTGTAGTGTTGATCGTAGTTTTTTTAGCCTTGCCACAGCTTGTAAAAGCACAAAAAGGCATAATTGAAAACTGGCACTATAACCCGGATAAGGAACTAAATCCAAATACAAGTTGGTTACGCGAAGCAAAATGGGGATTATTTACACATTTTATTGGTGGGGGACCAACCGACCAGTGGAATAAACGTGTGAATTCGTTTGATGTGAAAAAATTAGCCGATCAGTTGGAGGAGCTAAAAGCACCTTATTTCTTCCTTACCATTGGACGTCAGTATTTTTGTGCCCCAAATAAAACCTACGAACGTTTGTTTGGTCCAGGTAAAGGAAAACTTTCTGATAGGGATCTGGTGGCCGATTTGGCAAAGGAGTTAGATGCCCGTGGCATAAAGCTCTGTTTGTACATTACGGCAGTTGGCCGAAACGAATCGACAGAAGTGCAGGTCATGTGGCGCGAAGTCATTAAAGAATGGTCGCAACGGTACGGAGAGTCTGTTCATGCCTGGTGGATAGATGGTGCAACCTATGATAGCCCGGAGGTTTTTAAAGCCTATACAGCCGCCTTTAAATCCGGTAATCCCAAAGTCTTACTCGCATACAACCCCGGAGCTATTGGAATTAACCGCGATCAGTATCTACCGGTTACCGAACACGAGGACTACCTTGCTGGTGAGTGCGATTTCATTTTTCCCACGTGTGGTGTACGGGTTTTCGATGGAAAAGAATACTATTTGGGGCCTAATATCTCTGGCGACCAGCTGCATTTTCTGAGTTTCCTGGGACCGTGGTGGAGTGGTCGTGTGAAAAGCGAACCCCGGTTTTCCAACGATTTTATAATTAGTTGGACTAAACATGTAAACGATTTTCACGGAACGGTAACCTGGGATTTGCCGGTGGGAACCGACGGTACATTTCCTGATAATTATTTTAAGCAGGTAAAAGCGTTGAGCAATGCTATGTATAATACACAGAACTAAATTTAAAAAATACAATTTTATGAAAACTTCGTTTTTTAGGACATCAATTGTATTGCTACTGTTGGTTTTATTGGGTTTTGCGCAAAATACACATGCAAAAATTAGAAAAGTAGAAAACCAGCCCAACATCATCCTTATCCTTACCGACGACCAGGGTTATGGCGATTGTGGACGACACGGGCACCCGCTTTTAAAAACGCCCAACATGGATCGCTTGTACGATGAAAGTGTCCGTTTTGACAATTTTTACGTAAGCCCATCCTGTGCTCCAACACGTGCTTCGCTTTTAAGCGGAATGCACGAGTTTAAAAACGGCGTAACTCATACCATTAGCCCGAGAGAACATATGAATGTTAATGCGACAATACTCCCTCAGTTGTTAAAACCGGTAGGTTACAAAACAGGCTTTATTGGGAAATGGCACAATGGCCAGGACAAAGGTTATTCACCAGAGGATAGGGGCTTTGATTGGGTGCCAAAAGTTCCCGGAAACATGCAGGACTTTACAATGCATACCTTTATGGATGGGAAAGAACGTGAGGCATTTCGCGAAGACATTTATTTTGATGTGGCCATGCAATACATTGAAGAAAATCAAGATAACCCTTTTTTCCTTTACCTGGCAACCTTTGCTCCTCATACCCCGCTTGTTGCACCCGAGAAAGATATTGAGCCCTATCGGGTTGAAGGTGTAACGGAGAATCAGGCTATTTATCTCGGGGAAATTGCAAATATTGATAAAAATTTAGGGAAGCTTCTGGATTTTCTGGAAGAAAAGGAGATGGACGATAATACCATAGTCATATTTATGAACGACAATGGTGTAACTATGGGCCTGGATGTGTATAATGCCGAAATGCGTGGCTGCAAATGTACCATTTGGCACGGTGGTTCCAGGGCCATGTCCTTTTGGCGTTGGCCGGGGAAATGGCAGCCACACACCGTAGAAAACCTTACTGCCCACCTCGATGTTTTGCCCACGCTTTGCGAAATTACAGGGGCCGAGATTCCTGAAACCACCCAATCCAAACTGGATGGTTTTAGCCTTTTGCCTTTGCTCGAAAAGAAAGAACCAACTGACTGGCACAACGATCGGCTGTTATTCCAACACGTAGCCCGCTGGCCTGCTGGAATGGCTTTGGCTCATAAATATGCCATGTGCGGAGTTCGTCAGGGGCATTATTTATTGGTTCGCAGTCGACCCTGCGAAGATAATCCGGCTTGTCTTAAGCAATTAAGCCAGTGTACTTTTTTGCGGAAAACCGAAGCGGGCGCAACAACCGAAACATATACAAACGGGAATGCACAGTTTCATTGGGGCGTAAGTGCCAAAGATCGATGGGCATTGTACGATACCAAAAACGACCCGGGCTGCACCGAAGATCTTTATTTCGATAATTACGAGCTGGCTTTAAAACTTGGATCTGCTTACGACGCTTGGTGGGACGAAGTATTTCCTACAATGATAGAGCTTGGTGGAGATGTGGGAAAATTCAGACCAGTAAGCAGTTATGTGAGAAATAAATAATGGTTCGCCCTTAAGAACGATATTGAAATGCCAGCGTGATCCCGTTGAAAGTCCGAAATGTAAAGCATAGTCCGTAAGGGACTATCCCAATTAAAAATAGAAATCTATAACAATGAGAAATACACAAAGAAAGTTACTAATAATTTTTGTTGCATTGCTTTCAGTTTGTTTTACCGATGCCCAAATCCTACCCAAAGAAGTTTACGCCAATCAAAGCGACTATTCTTTTATGTGGTGGGAAAAAACAATAAAGACAGGTAATCAGG
>JBFHER010000219.1:0-6593 GCA_041584055.1 Bacteroidales bacterium | reverse complement strand
GAAGTTGATTCCCCAGGGTTGTAAGGCGAGGGCTATTTCGGAGAACTCTGTCGCCACCCACGTGTTGTAACCAACGGCACACTCGTACCACCAACCATCGTTCATGATGCCATGCTCCAGGTGTTTGTATATGCCTGTTGAGTTATTCAGAAGCTGATCAATTAGATGCCAGTCCTGTAGATTTAAGGCACAATACAAAGCGGCTGTCAGTTCAGCTACATTCCAGTTACTGATGGCCCCACGGGTGTTGCCCTGAATGGTTCGTGTTGCGAATAAACGAAAGGTATATTCAAATCCTTCACGATCTTCTTTTGTCAAGGCATTGCTGTTGCAAATTAAATCGTAGGCGCGCCCCGTTGCCTGCCAGAATTTCCCTTCCCCAACAAACGAATTGCTTCCACCAACCAACGTTGCCGGGTAGCCCGTTTCCTTATCAATCAATGGCCTCAGGTAGTGCAAGCACTTTTCAGCATATTTTTCGTCGGAGGTGAGTTGGTAGGCTATGGCACAATTCAATATATCTCTGCTTTGTCCCTCGCTCAAGACAGGTTTTCCAAGAAGTGATGTGCTCTCTTTCACCGTAGGTTTCTCGTACCCACGAGGATGCCAGCGGTCTGCCTGGGATACATATTTATCATAGCTTTCTTTTGCCCAATCGTATTTTTTAGCTTTCTCTCTTATCTCCTGCCATCCTTCAGCAGTAAACATGCTATTTGGGAAAGGCACACTCACTGCGGTTGTAAATGTTAGGGTCGCAGCAGAAGAGCCATTTCCATTGGCGATGGCCTTTAGTATCTGCTTTTCTCTGATACCCGTTGGTAACTTAGATGGAACATCAACGCTCAGAACACAGGTTCTGCGCTCTCCCGGAGCCAGAACCATTGATGAAGGTTCGATGACAGCCTTCATGGATTCCCAGCCTTCTGTTTCAATTCTGAGTTTGACACCCTGCTTTTGCCCTGTTGTATTTCCTACTTGTACTTCATACCTAACCACGGTGCCGGCATCTGATGATTTTCCACGCACGAGAGACTCCAGGGCAACTGTTTCTCCCCGGGTGACATAAACGTTTCTGATTTGATAACTTGAATTGGCATCTGAAGATACCGTCAGTAAAAAATGTTTTACAGCAAAAAGTGTCCCCCACTTTTGACCGGCATCAATATCAAACATCTCCCATGGAATGAACACGGAATGCCAGCCTTTACCAACCAGTCTCACATTCGCAGTACTCACAGGATTCTGTTCGTCATAATCAAGCGAGTCAACCTTAAAAACAGCACTTATCTCATTGACTGATTCATTTTTCAAAAAAACCTCGAATATTACACCGGCGTATGGCGTCCAGTCACTTGCATCACCAAAATAGTTTCTACCAATATTCGGAAAATAAACGCGATTGCAGTTTTCATAGGTAAAGGATATTGTTTTATTATTTCCAACAACGGCCACCTTGTTTTTGACCTTTGTAATTCCATCCCAATCGGAAAAATCAGCCTTTCCTATTGTTTCCTTAAGTTGTGCCTGTGTTGCTGATATCATTAGCAATAAGCCAAGCGCCAGTAAGTTTCTCTTCTTCATTATCATAATACCCTAATTGTTTTTTTAATGCTAAAATACTCTTTTTCGACTTTCGAAATAATAGTTGTGTTGTTGTTTCTCACTGTCCTCGCTTTACAGGAATAAACTCAATGTAATCCAGACGCACATTCTCTCCCCCTTTTGATTTTGCAACAAGCTTTATCTCGTCTCCCTTCTTAACCTTAATATTTTTAAATAGACGCCATCTCCAGCAGTCCGAATCCTCATCAAGCAGAAAACTGGCTCTTTTTTTCCCGGCAACATACAAGCTGACTTTGCTATGCCCTTTGTCTTCATCAAAGTATGAAATCCGAACATCGTATGTATCCGTCGCATTATCGAACTGATACGTTGCAGTTCCTTTTCCAGATATTTCAATACCCCATTCTTCAATAAAATCATCAACATAAGTGAAATTTTTCAATTCCATGGCTTCGCATTCTTTTCCAATAGTTGGGGTGATTCCTTGCACGCCAGCATCGATCATTCCTTGCTTGAAGGCACGCATTAAACCAAACGAGGCCCCATCGTAGTGCTTTAAGGCTAAGCCATTTACACGTGCAGGGTGTTCTATTGCCACTTTGATGCCTGCTTTAACAAGCTCGGGAGTGGCTTTCATTCGTGGCGCAATGCTACAGATCAACGGCATATCGGGCCCAATTAATGCCCGATCGGTAGCAAGCCATCGTTTTCTCTTTTCGAAGGTTTCCAGCGAATCGCCTTCCTGTTCCTGATGATCTTGCGTAACAAGGGAGCCTAAATGTTCAGATACATCATCAATGTACATACTCAAATCCCGCGGATCCCATCCTTTTTTACTGCGATAAGGATAGGTATCGTTGTAGCGAAGGTGGCATTTTGGGTTCATCTTAACCCGGGCAATCTCTTCCGAGATATCTTTGTAAAAACGGGTTGTGGAAGCGGCTCTGAATGCCATCCATTGATCTCTTTCTGGCTGTGCATTTTTATCAGATGCCAATACCGTCTTTATTTTCTCCAAATCGATACCCATTTTTTTTGCTTCTGCGATACAGTGTTCACAAAAACAAGTTCCGCCCTTATCGATGTCATCTTTCCAAAAAAGATGCTGACAGGTTTGAATATAATCAAGATCGTAATTGGCTGCTAAATCACCAAAAAGGGCAATCACATAGGCCCTTGGTTCCGGACTATTAGGACAAAAACGACTTGTGCTACCACTGGTGCCATCAACATTTTTTTGTTGCCAATCCGGATGTGCCTTTATAAGCGATTTTGGGATTGGATAATGCGAGACCTCGGCACCCACTGCCAGCCCTCTGGCGCGACATGAATCCACTAAAAGCTGCAACCAATCTGTTTCACGAATCCAAGGCGTATCTGACAGTAATGGTTTAACGCTTCCATAACGACTGGTATCAGGGAAGAAGGTGACGCGTGAATCCTCTGCCTGCCATGTATCGCGTGCAGGGTTATGTGGAAATTCCGGTGCGGCAAACGGACGATGTTCTGCATGCATCACAACCACCATGTATACATTATTGATCCCCGCCATTTGTTGCATATTATCAAGCACCGTTGTCATGCCTTCGTCCTTAATGGTCCATGCCCGTATTTGTGTGCCTACCTCAAAAGTTGAGCTTGTATCCGGCTTCCAGACGATGGGTTTAGGAGGGGCTGGTTCAATAGGGAACTCTTTAATGCGAATATTTCGGTAGAGCAGTTCGGCATATTCTGCCTGCAAACCAATGTGCCCTTTATTCAACGGCACCCTTTCCCCATCTACCATGTAGGACAAATCAGAAATTCGGTTTACAACCATTCCGTTTAACTCAAAAACAGCTTCCTTACCGCCACGAACGGTCAATGTTATTTCATTCCACTCTCCGTGTGGGTTTTCATTGCCAACGGGAATGAAAGCCTTATCGTAATCTTTCCCTTTTCCCACGGCTATTTTCTCTACGCCAGGGGCATAAAACGACGCATCATTTCTTTCGTTCATTACCTGAACATCTTTCCCAATCACCCATAAATCTCCTGTGACATAGCGATCGTCTATTTTTGTTACTTCCGACTCTCCCAGCTGCATTTCAAGGCAGTTGGGCCATATTTTGTGCAAATCTCCATGCAAATGAAACAATAAACCCGCATCCCTGTCGTGATCAATACGCGGAGCAAAACGTTTCTCGAGCCATTTGTACTCCATTTTTAAAACATAATTGCTGTACTCCTTATCTGATATCAGGCAATCCGTTGATTTCTCACTGCCCGCTTCCATGTTGGCATATACATGGATGACCTGTTCACCTGAATCCACACTGAAGTAGTTTTGACCCGCTTCTTCATGCGCTCGCACCGAATGCCAGCCTTCCAGATTTTCCCCATTGAACAGCGATTTAAAACCTTCCTCTTCAGGCCGAAGCTGAGGTTTGTATGAACCGGGATCAAAATTTTGCACATCATCCGTATATAAATCAGGCCTTTTATCTTCCGAGGTGGTCCACAGGTAAACATCCTTAAATTTCACCCCATCAACATGCCTCAGAAACATGCCCCAGGTTGAAATATTATCATCAAAAAGGTAGATCAGGTTGGGATAGTCGTTTGGTTTTTCCTCAGGAACCGGAATCACATTACCACCACCACGGCTTGCAATTTGCACATTCTCAAAAAGCACATTCTCAATTTTGCTATCAGCACGGCCTTCCACCATGATGCCAAACTGCCCCATGTCAGTGGCTTTGATATTCCGAAATGTTACATTCCTGATGGAACCAAATCCTTTTGCCTCTTTTTTACCAGGCCACCAGGTGAGCCAATAATCTTCTTTGACACTTCCAAGGTAAACACTAAGGGTTGATGGAATGTTATTTGCGGTACAATTCTCAACCAAAACCCCGTCGATATATCCCCCGTTGCTTACATTAATAAAAACGCCATGATGCGGATCATACTGAGTTGCCGGAGGCTTTGTTGCGCCTTCGAAATGGCAACCAGTTATTGTAATATTCTTAAATCCACCAAAGGTTTGTGGACCGAACTTAAAGCCACACACACGGCTTACCATGGTTGTATTTTTGATGGTAATATTTTCAATAAGCAGTTCAGGCGTACCACTCTTTAACGTGATGGCATCATCATCGGCCTCAACACGGCAATCATCAACAAGCACGTTTCTTGAATCACAAATAGGCAGCCCGTCGGGTGTATTTCCACCATAATTCACAATGTGTACATTGCGTACCAGCAAACCATCAACATTGATGGGCTGTAATGCCCAGTGGGATGCATTGACGATTTTCAGTTTCTCACCAAGGCCTTCCACCCGAACATTTTTACAGGATACAAAGCGAATAAGATTGATGCTTGCCATTCGTTTTAACCTTAGCCTGGGATGATCACCATTGCCATCGATGGTCCCTTCCCCTTCAATGGCTACATTGTTAACGCCCATACCAAGGATCAATGCCCGCGAAGGGTACCTGTCCTTTCGTAAAAGAAAGGTTTCATATAAGGGCTCAATATCCGATGGATAAGCATCATAATCCGTACTCCCCTTAATGACTGCCCCTTTCTTCAGGTGAAGGGTTACATTGTCTTTAATGAAGATTGTTGTTGTTAAATATACTCCTGCCGGAAATAGAACAACACCTCCACCTGCCTTGGAAGCCGCATCAATTGCCTTTTGGATGCTTATGGCGTTTTCGGTTTGTCCGTCCCCAATCGCGCCAAAATCTATAACTGAGTATTCTGTTGCAAAACAGTTCAAGAGCGAAGAAAAGACAAAAATGATGCCCATGCTTATACTCTTTAAATGGTGATAAAATGATTTTTTTATGCTTATCAATTTAATTATTTTCATCGTCTATTTATGAAATGAGTTGAAAACGAACATTATGCTTTTCGATCAGACGTTACGCTTTCCTGTACCTTACCTCCCATTTCCAGATCAACACCATCTTTACGCAACAGATTCTGAATTTCCCGGACCTTTAGGTCCCGCGGCATAATTCCTTTATTCACAGACAATGACGCTGCCAACCCGGCGGCATGTCCTGTGGCCACACAGTTACCCATGCTCTTCCCGGCAGCCATCCCTACATGGGTTGCAGAAATACTTCGCCCTGCTGTTAAAAGGCCATCCACTTTTTCGGGAAGAATGGCGCGATAAGGCACATCATGAATCTTCATTTTTGTGTATTTATAGCCCATCAGGTCGAGGTAACCGCTGCGCCAACCAATGGTATCTTCGAAGGTAGCTCCTTTCGCCGCATCTTCTTCTGTGAGAATATAGAGTCCTTTCAGACGACGTGTTTCCCGCACAGCAATTTGAGAACTGGTCCCCACCATTTCAATGTCTTTTAACTGATCACCACCGAACTGACGCATGGCTTCTGTTATTTGAACGGCCTGTCGACGGCCAATGCATTCGCATTTCGAACGTTCAATGGGGTCGGTCATATCAAACTGCCCAATTGTTTTTGTTCCTGTATGATTCGAAAAAAAGTGGGCACTGTTCCCCACCGGACTCATCATCCACCCCGGAGGAATCAGCGGAAATTTACCGCTGGCCAAAGCCTCTTCTGCAATTTTCTTGCGATTTTTTGAGCGAATTTGTTCCGGTGTTACATTGGCAAAATTAATCAACATGGTATTGGGCATGCGTGGTTCAACAGTTTCCATCATGGTTTCGGCACCTGCAAAGTGTGCCACATCGCAATCGCCAGTACAGTCAACCACCACTTTTGCGTTGATGTTCATCAATCCTTTTTTTGTTGCAACCACGACCCCGCAAACACGGTTACCATCCATGAGTGTATCCACCGCAGGCATGTGCACAAGGTACTGAACGCCTGCTTGTTCAAGTGCATCGAGGATGGCAACTTTAAGATAATCAACATTGCAATACAGCTGATGCTGGCCAATATGTACGGCCTGATCCCCTAAAGCCAGAAGCTTTTCTATGACTAACTCATGCACCACAGAACGCGGATTTCCGCCGGGACGCATTTGGTTGATTGGCATTCCCAAAG
>JBFHER010000218.1:0-6623 GCA_041584055.1 Bacteroidales bacterium | reverse complement strand
GTTGAGCTACCATCGTAGGTGAAGTCTACGTTGAGATCCGCCGGATTTGTTGTTGCACTTGCTGTTTTCGCATCCCCGTCATAGGTGGCACTTAAACTTCCCAGTGTAATTGTTGCATCGGCTTTATTGACTGTTAATTCCTGACTTACTTGCTTTGCTGCTGCATACGTAGTATTTCCTTGCTGATCGGCATAGATTGTGCATGTTCCGGCACCCGTTATATGTATTTTTCCCTCAACGATTGTTGCAACAGAATTATCTGAGCTGGAATAGCTCATCACTAAATTTGATGTGGTGGTTGCACCGGGCTCAAAATCTGCATCACCAAAGATTTTAGAAGAAAGTGCATTAAATGTAATTGTCTGCCCTTGCGATTTTATTGTGACTTCATGCGTCTGATCTTCAGCTGCCCAGTACAATTGATTTTCTGCTGCACTTGCGGTTATAGTACAAGAACCTACTCCAACAGGATGAACCTTGCCTGTAACGATTGTTGCAATACTTTCATTTGAAGAAGAATATATTATGTCAGAGCCTGAATTAGCGCTGGCAATGAGCGTCTGGTCTTCATCGGTCATTGCCATTTCAACTAAGCTATCAAAAGTTATGGTTTGAGCATATTTGGATTGTACTGTAACTTCATTCGATAACATGGTATCGCCTTCGAAGAAATAGGAGATTCGAAATGTCCACTGATTAACTTCATCATAAAGGTGAGTAATAGTGGTGCCGGTAACTGGCAGTGTTGTCCATTCTTCTTCGCCCTTTTTCAATTCCCATGAAATGATAGAATCTGCATATTCAATGCTTGAAATAATGGAATCCGTGGCTCCCACATTCACTTTCTGATTCCCACTCAGCTTATCTGAGATATACCTGAAGCCGACTGCAGTAGCACCGTTGGACAGAAAAAACACGCCATCCGTGTATGAGAATCCATAATCCCATATAGAGATAGGCTCATCAAATTTAACAACCTGAGTCAAAGCATGTGATGCCTTACTATACATTAATATACGACTGTTCGTCTTATCAAAGATCGCATATTCTTGATTTAATATGCCTGTATAGCCTATCGAGCTGGATGCAATGGAACTTCCTGAAGGGATGGTCAAATCAATGGTTCCCAAAAAGCTACCATCTGCCCGACTATAACGTCTGATTGTTCCTGAATTATACTGAATTAATTCATAATCATCAAAATCAAAAGCAAAAGCAGATTGAGAGTTTACCATTGTTTCTAAAACAAAACCAGGAATTTGTGTTTCAGAAGCTACAAGAGAATCCGATCCTATGGTCACAGTAGCTAAATACGAACTTGCGTATCCCTGAATTTCAATATTTCCTGTCGTCGGGTTGTACCATATTCCGCGTTTATCAATACTTGATGCAGGTGTTCCAGCAATTAGGGTTCCATCTTCATGTATTGTTGATATAACATAACTTGACGAACCTCCGGATGACACATAATATAATCCATTGTCGGGCATAAAAGCAACACCCAGTAAATTCAGAGTATAAAATGAATTAAAACTATGAGTCCGGGATAGCGTGACCTCATTATAGGTAATTGGAACAAATTCAACTGATGGTTGAACAGCTGTTAAATTCGTTGCATGTACCTTGGTTATGCTATTGGTGGGATCTTCTTTAGCCCAGGTGCTGATTTGACTCATATTTAATAGGAGCGTGACTAACATGATACGCCGCAGTAAAGCAACAGTTAAGGTTCTTTGTTTTTTGAGTAAACGTTTTGTTTTCATGACATTTTTATGATTTAGTTAGAATTACAATGTAAATTAAAGGTAAATAAAATGAAAACACAATGTAAATAAGATAAAAGAAATGAAATGTATACGCTATCCTGAAAATTAAAAGTTAACAGAAGGGTGACTTAGCCTTGCACTGGTGGCATTTTTTCAATAATTAAAAGAATGATTATAAATAGCACAAACGTTCAGAATGGGGTGTGTGGAATAAACTTATAAAAGGAATAAAATTGATATGCTAAAATTACATGACGGCAAAAACACAACAAAAGTGAAATGTGTTTGTCCTATGCTAAGTTTTTGACCAACATTTTATGATCTGCTGTTAAAAGTCAGTTTTATGAAACTTCAGGAAGTTACCATTCCTGTATGACAGCGTCAATATTTAGCATTCGTTTCGATGAACAAATGCTATTTATTTTGTAAATTCGAAGCAATGTTTAGCTTATTTAAAACACATATAAATAAATCTAGATTTGTAGATATGTGTTTTGAAAGTATTATCTTTGCGGGCATAATTAACGACAGTTGGTAAAACTTTAATAGCTAAATCAATTGTTAAACACTTTGAATTAAATCATGGACACAGTAGAAATTAAGAACAGATATACTTACCTTGCAAACGACACATGCTGCTTATCGTGTGGTGGAGCGGCTGACAAAAGTGAAGCAAAACCTGGAGAGGTGTGTATTGATTTAGGAAGTGGACGAGGAACGGATGTGATTCGGCTTGCTGAAGAAGTAGGAGAGAAAGGATTTGCCTATGGGGTGGATGTGACGGATGAGATGATAAATAAGGCCACAAAGACTGCAAACAAACTTGGTGTTGAGAATGTGAAGTTTGTGAAGGCTGATTTGGAAGCCATCCCTTTAAAAGATGAAATTGCAGATTTGATCATTTCCAATTGCACATTAAATCATGTTACAAACAAGGATCGGGTCTGGAAGGAAATTTTTCGTTTGCTTAAAAATGGCGGCCGTTTTGTGATCAGCGATATTTATGCGGTGGAAGCAATCCCTGAAGAATATCGAAACGATCCGGCAGCTGTCGCAGAATGTTGGGCGGGATCCATCACCCGGGAAGAATATTTTAAAGTGATGAAATATGCAGGCTTTAAAGATGTGAAGGTGTTGGAGGAGAGCTCACCTTACGAAAAAGGAGCAGCACAGGTATGTAGTTTTACGATTACCGCAGTGAAAGATGAGTTTTGCTGTGTGTAATTATCATTCAATAAATCAAATTTAATTATGAAAAGTTTAATTAAGAAGGATCAGAAGAGAGAAGTAAAACAGGCACAATGTTGTGCCAAACAATCAAAGATTGTAGCCGGTTGCCATGATTAATTTCATGGCTCCGGCCTTTTTTTAGAAAACATGCAATTATCCAAACATAACATAGTTTCCAAAGTACATGGTTCCGATCAGTTTTTTATCGTGAATCCACTTTCCGGGAATGCAGACATTCTGGACAAAAACCATTTTCAAAAGATCAAAGCAGGTGATTTTAGTGATCCTGAATTAATTGAAAAGGGCTACGTTGTTGATCCAAAAGCTGAAGCAGCAGATTTTAAAAGCAAGTATCTGCGTTTTATTGATGATCGGGAGGAAGATGAAGTACAGATTTTCTTCGTTACAAATTATTCCTGTAATTTCGATTGTTCTTACTGTTATCAGGCCGGCTATGAAGAGACCCCGCGTCAATTGACAAAAGAAATCATTGATGCGTTTTTTACTTATGTCGATACTGAATTTGCAGGACGAAAAAAGTACATAACAATCTTCGGTGGAGAACCATTTTTAAATTCCCCAAAGCAAAAAGAAAACATAGCGTATATTATTCAGGAGGCAAAGCAACGCAAACTTGAAATTGCAGCGGTCACTAATGGCTATCATGTTGATAAATACATGGATATTTTCAAGGACGGACTGATCCGTGAGATTCAGGTAACTTTGGATGGTACAAAGTCATACCACGACAGACGTCGATATCTGAAAGGAGGCGGTTCTACCTTTGATCAGATTGTGAAAGGCGTGGATGCATTGCTAGCGAACAATATCTCTGTGAATCTGAGAATGGTGGTGGATAAGGAAAACATCGGAAACCTCCCTGATCTGGCACAATTTGCCATTGACAGGGGCTGGACAAAATCACCCTTGTTTAAAACACAGCTTGGCCGCAATTACGAATTGCACGAATGTCAGGCCAACCAAAATAAATTGTATTCACGGCTCGAATTATATAAAGACCTATACGATTTGCTTCAAGCTCATCCTTACATTGCTGAATTTCATGCACCGGCTTTTTCAATTTCAAAGTTCTTATTTGAACAGGGTGAAATGCCGGCACCATTGTTTGATGCCTGTACGGGAACCAAAACGGAATGGGCCTTCGATTTTACAGGCAATTTTTATGCCTGCACGGCGACGGTAGGAAAGGAAGGCGAAAGTCTTGGTACTTTTTACCCTGAAGTTAAAAAATTTGAAGACGAAATAGAGGCCTGGACGGATAGGGATATTCTCTCTATCCCTAAATGTAAATCCTGTGAACTGAGTTTAATTTGTGGCGGAGGATGTGCATCCATGGCCAAAAACTATAATGGTGAATTAAACAGTCACGATTGCCGACCAGTAAAGGAGTTACTTGAACTTGGAATTGCCAATTATTTTGAAGTCTGACCATGAATTGTACAGCATGTAAACCGAAAAATTGTCGTAGCATGGAAGCTTGTGCTGCCACAGGCTTTGAAGCGCAGGACGTGATCGAAAAGTACCACGGGGAACAGGACATTGTTCAGGCTGCAGCAAAGTTGGTGGATCATGGCAGGGCAGGTCGCTTGTCCCGCCTGGAGGAAACCATTGAGTTTGCGAGGTTGATGAAATATAAAAAAATAGGTCTGGCTTATTGCTATGGCATGGAAAAGGATGCTGCTCAGATTGTTGCATTGCTTCGGGAAAATGGATTAAATGTAAGTGCCACCTCATGCACAGTGGGGGGTATTTCACAAACAGATGTTAACATGGATTCAGAAATATGCAATGTTTCCTGCAATCCGATTGGTCAGGCTGCACAATTAAATAAAGAAGAAGCCGATTTTGTGATCACCATGGGTTTGTGCATGGGACATGAAATATTGTTTAATCGTGAGGTACAGGCGGATGTGAGCAATTTTTTGGTAAAAGACAGAGTACATCAGCATGCGCCATTAAAGGCCCTTAAAAAAGATAAAATTTAACCCCGGATACAAGACCTAAGATTTAAGACTGCGAGTCTTGTGTCTTATGTCTTGATTCATATATCTATTTTAAAATGAAAGAGATTACACAAAACGAATATCAAAAGGAAGTTCTTGAAGAAAAACTTGTTTTGGTTGACTTTTACTCAACGGAGTGTCCACCCTGTGAGGCTGTGGCTCCTAAACTTGAAAGTCTTGAAAAACTTTTCGGTAAAGAAATAAAATTTGTGAAGATCTTCCGTCAGGGAAACAGAGAGTTGTCTGAAAAACTTGGTGTGAAAGGTTCCCCAACCTTGTTGTTTTACAAAAATGGTAAAGAGGAATGTCAACGTTTAACAGGTGGTATCAAACGTTCTGAAATTGTGCGTGAAATACGTCATATGATTGGTGAGGATAAAGTGAAAAGCATCATGGACACCATAGAGCCTTTGGTAACCTACACCGATGTTGCAATCCTTGGTGGCGGTCCCGGTGGATTAACGGCCGGATTATATCTGTGTCAGGCAAGGATAGATGCCACCGTGATTGACATTGGTTTGCCGGGAGGAAACGTTTCAACAACCCATATGGTTTCCAATTATCCCGGATTCATCGATCCTCAACCAGGATTTATGTTATCACACAACATGTCGGAACAAACGAAACGTTGCGGTACATCCTATAAAGTTGCAGTTGATGTCACACATGTTGATCTGGAGAAAAAAGAAATTCTCATTGATGAATTTGAAACCATAAAAGCGAAGCGAATCATTGTATCCACAGGTACTTCCCCTAACCACCTGGGAATACCAGGTGAATATGAATACAAAGGTCAGGGCATATCCTATTGTGCAACGTGTGATGCAAAGTATTACGTGGATAAAGAGGTGATTGTGATTGGTGGTGGGAACTCGGCCATTGAGGAAGCTGATTTTATTTCGAAATTTGCTTCGAAAATCACCATCGTACATCAATTTGATAAGCTACAGGCCAACAAGCAAGCGCAGGAGAAAGCATTCAAAAATGAAAAGATAAATTTCATGTTCGAACATGAGCCTCGTGCTTTCAAAAAAGATGGGGACAAAATGGTTGTAGAGGTCGAGGATTTAAAGACAGGAGAGAAGAAAGCAATTTCAGCCGATGGTATCTTTGTATTTGTTGGATTAAAGCCAAACCTGGACATGTTCGGAGATGCTTTTGAATTGGATAAGTGGGGCTACATTAAAACCAATGATGACATGCTTACCTCTGTGGATGGCGTGTATGCCGTTGGAGATGTAATTAGTAAGAAGTACCGCCAAATAACCACTGCGATTGCAGATGGCACGATCGCCGCCATGAGCATTACAAAGGATATAGGTTAAGCCAGGGAATGAATTTCATAAAAAGAGGGGATGACCATTGTTTGGTTCGTCCCCTTTTTTTTGCATCAGGGCTTTATTTTTAAACACTACTGTTCGTTAAAAAGATTTAGAAAGTAATGAATAGTACTAATAAAAATGGAATTGAACATTTTTGTCATCATGTGGCTCACTATCCGCCTCATGGAATTTCCGTTAAGAAAATCAAACAGATTATCGTTAAAAAATATGCGTTGTTTGAGCGGAGCGAGTTTCGTATATTTTAGAGAATCTTTTTGATT
>JBFHER010000217.1:0-6680 GCA_041584055.1 Bacteroidales bacterium | reverse complement strand
GTGGTCCGAAAGTGACAGCCGGAAAGAAAGTGGAAATGCCTGTTGCCCTTGTTGATTTGTATCCCACAATTCTGGACATGGCAGGCATTGATCATCACAATTCTGATATGCCGGGTAAAAACCTGTTGCCTGTTTTGCAGGGAAAAGAGGAGGCTACAGATCGCACTGTATTCTCCGAGTGGCATGGGACAGGATTTCAGGGAGCCTGGTACATGCTTGTAAATAAAAAGTACAAATATATTTACTATGAGCGTGAAAGGCCCAGCTTATTCGACATGGAGGACGATCCAAAAGAATTGAATGACCTCGCCCTTGATCCATCCTATGGAAAAACCATAAAGATGTTTGAGGCCAGGCTAAACGAGATGCTCGATCCTGTTGAAACAGCCAAAGAAGCAAGAAAACAGCAGGGATTAATAACAAAGGAAGGCAAAGATCTGATGTTTGATAATTTGGATGCACCAAAAATAAATGATTAAAAAACGACAATGGAATTTGATAGTTATGAACTTAAAATTTAGTTTGTGTTGCCTTCTTCTTGTGATGTTTTTTAGTGGATGTCGTTCGCCGAAAAAAACAAAGCAGGATAAGCCCAACGTTTTAATTATTATGGCTGACGATCTGGGCTATGCCGACCTGGGTTACAATGGTTGCAAAGATATTCCAACGCCACACATCGATAAGCTGGCGGAATGTGGCGCCATATTTACCTCCGGCTATGTTACCGGCCCCATGTGCGGCCCATCAAGGGCAGGGTTTATGACCGGGCGCATGCAATCCTCCTTTGGGTGGTATGGCAATCCCGGAGCACCACTTGATCCAAAACAGGGGCTGCCTGCTTCAGTGAAAACCATCGCCGCTTATATGCAGGAGCAGGGATACGTCACCGGCGGTGTTGGAAAATGGCACATGGGAACTGCTCCCCATCAGCATCCCAACAAAATGGGCTACGATCATTGGTATGGATTTCTCAGTGGAGGCCACCTGTATTATCCCATGGATCATCCATCGTATAACGGGAAATACACAGATTCTCCTAAACCATGGGGAATGCGTGATATGCACCATACCATGCCCATGATACACAACGATGAACCCATTGAGTGGAACCAGTATTTAACCCATGAATTAACGGATTTGGGCGTTAATTTTATTGAACAGAATAAGGACAACCCATTTTTTCTGTTTATGTCGTACAATGCGCCGCACGAATATATGGAAGCACCGGAAGAAACAATTGCCATGTTTCCAAAAGAAGAAATGACTGAGATTCCTGGCGTGAAACCCGAAATTCGCTCCATTTATGCAGCAATGACCTATGAATTTGATAAAGGCGTAGGGAAGCTGATGGAAACTCTTGAAAAACTGGACCTTACCGAAAATACAATTGTATGGTTTTTAAGCGATAATGGAGGAATGAAACGCACCAGCGATAACCGTCCGTTGCGTGGTGCCAAATGGGACAGCTATGAGGGCGGACTACGTGTGCCTTTGGTGGTGTGCTGGCCTGGACATATTGAATGCGGAACAGTTTTAGACGCTCCCGTCACAACACTCGATATAGGTGCAACGTCCGTGGCTCTTGCCGGTGGTGACATATCAAATGCAAATTTAGACGGAGCGAATATCACACCGTATATTACCGGTCAAACGAAAAATGCACCTCACGAAGAGCTTTTCTGGCGCATTGGAAGAAATTATAGGGAGAATAGTGGTGTTTTGCGCAGCGGAGATTATAAGCTGATCGTTCAAAATGAGAAAATTGAACTTTTTAACCTGAGAGAAGATGTGTCGGAAACAATGGATTTATCTGAAAGTCAACCGGAACGTGCACAAAAAATGTTAGTGCGATGGAAGGAACTGGATCAATCAAGTCTGCCTCCGGCATGGGAGAACCTTCCAAAAGGAGAGGGCGATAAAGATGAATACCAATACAAAAACTATGAATGGCTCAAAGGAAGTCCGCATTACCGGGAAGACAGTCAATGAAAATTTAACTGTAAATAGCAAATCCCGGGAATGGGAATCAACCATGAAAAATAGATCGTAATGACGAATATAAGATTGAGTAACAAAATTACCGTATTTGCTCTCGGTTTGGTCATGCTATTATCCTTGTATCAAAATTGTTTGGCAAGAGATCAAAAACAGCAACTTCCCAATATTGTATTAATTAATGCTGATGATTTGGGCTATGGTGATCTGAGCTGCTACGGTGGCACTCATTTGCATACTCCAAATATCGACAAACTGGCAAAAGATGGTCGTATGTTTACCGATGCACATTCCGCATCTGCTGTTTGCAGTCCATCACGCTATGCTTTAATCACCGGTGAATATCCGCTTCGACATGGCAACCTGAATAATCCGGTATTCCTTAAAAATAAGCTGGTCATTGATACAGCAAAAACAACCATTGCATCTGTCCTTAAAAAGGCAGGTTATGCCACAGCCTGTATCGGGAAATGGCATCTTGGTTTTGGAACAACAGAACCGGTAGACTGGAATAAACCCCTGTCGCCGGGTCCCAATGAACTGGGCTTCGACTATTACTATGGTGTGCCGGTGGTGAACAGCCATCCTCCCTTTGTTTATGTTGAAAATCATCATGTTGTCGGCTATGTGGAAGACGATCCTTTTGTTTATGATAAGAAAGCCAAAACGGCAGCCGTTTTCGAGAAAATGAAACTGGACGATATCGGAGGGGCAGATAAAGCGCACGAATTATATGTTGATGAGCAAGTGGGAACCCATTTAAAGGAGAAAGCCCTGAGTTGGATGAAAAGGCAAAAGGAGAAGCCATTTTTCCTTTATTTTGCCACCACCAATATTCACCATCCATTTACGCCTGCACCTCAGTTTGTGGGAACCAGCAAGTGTGGTTTGTATGGCGATTTTGTGCATGAACTGGACTGGATTGTGGGAGAAGTAATGCATACGCTGGAAGAGATGGGGGTGGCGGACAATACCCTGGTTATTTTCACCAGTGACAACGGAGGAATGTTCAATGCCACAGCTCAAAATGCATGGGCACAGGGGCACCGATTAAATGGCGACTTGTTAGGTTTTAAGTTTGATGCCTGGGAAGGGGGGCACCGTGTCCCCTTTATTGTAAACTGGCCCGGAAAAACCTTAGCTGGTTCGGTATCAGAACAGCTGATTTGCAATGTGGATATGCTTGCCACCTTCGCCGCGCTGACCGGACAACAGCTTGAGATAGGGCAGGGGCAGGATAGTAAAAATATCCTGGCGGCCTTGACCGGACAAACCAACAAACAATTAAGAAGCGAAGTACTTCTTGCTGCTCAGCGAAAATCACACCTTGCCATTCGTAAAGACAATTGGCTGTACATTGGGGCGCAGGGTGGAGGTGGATTTACCTCAGGCAAACACGGCGCACATGCCTTTGGCGGCCCCGCAGCAATCACATTTGCAGGACAGCTAAATAGCGATATTAAAGACGGAAAGATAAAAGATGATGCACCACCAGCGCAACTGTATAACTTGAAGAGCGATGTGCAGCAAACAACGAACCTATATGACAAATATCCTGAAGTTGTTAAGGAAATGGAGGCAATTTTAGACGTGTATTTGCAGAAATAGGGACTGTAAAAAGGAAAATAGAAAGTGTGATTAATTAGAATTTAGGATTGTTTTATTATTTTACGATCAAAAGAAGGCAGGGGTAAGTCCACAATGTAATGAAAAGAGAAATAACCAGTCGTCGAAAAATCCTTCTGTTAGATTTAAAACGAAAGAATCATTTTAATAAACGTAATGAGATATGAGAAAAACAGATGTTCTTAACCTGATATTAGTGTGTTGTTTATTGTTGGTAAGCATGCGGCTTGATGCGAAATCGCTCAAGCTTGTTTCTCCTGATGAAAACCAATCCATCACCTTTAAATTACTGGATGGAGAACTGTTTTATCATGTGGAGTACAAAGGGAAAACTGTTCTTGGCGATTCAAAACTGTCCCTTTCAATTGAAGGGCAGGATGATTTAAATAAAAATTTTAAAATCAAAAAATCAACTTCGGATTCCAAAACTAATAGCTGGAAACCCGTTGTGGGCAGCAAAAGTGTTTACCCTGATATTTACAACGAATTATCTGTGCAACTGGTGGAAAAGGATGGCGATAAACGTGAGATTGGACTGACCTTCAGAGCGTACAACGAAGGCCTTGCCTTTCGGTATGAAATAGATTCGCAGGATAAATTAAAAAATTATACCCTATCATCTGAAAACAGTGAATTTCAGTTTACTGACGATCATTATGTGTACTTCGATGATTATCCACAGGCCGATTATGAAAAGGTACGCCTGTCTGCTATGCCTGAAAATGCGATTCGCCCCTTGTTGCTTGAAACGGGTTCAGTCTATATTGCAATTGCAGAGGCAGGCAGTGTGGAGCATTATGCGCCCTTGAAGTTGAACCGAAGCAAAAAAAACTGCCTGATTAGCGGGTTCAGATCGGGGAAGGTGAAAGTAACACAAGCGTTAACAACGCCGTGGCGGGTCATCATGGTTGCGGAGCAACCTGGAACACTGGTCGAGCACCACTATTTACTTCAAAATTTATCACCGGAAAATGCCATTGGTGAAACCGACTGGATAAAACCTGGAAAATGCTGGCGTAGTGGCTTGACCACAGAAGAAGGCAAAGCAATTGTTGATCAGGCTGTAAAGTGGAATTACCAGTATGTGCATTACGATGCGGGATGGTATGGCCCTGAACGAGACAGAAAATCAAACCCGGTTAAACCAATACCCGGCATAAATATCACCGAAATAACACGCTATGCAAAAGCAAATGGCGTTGGGGTGATTTGTTATATCAATAAAATTGCTATTTCCGATTACGACATGGAAAATACGTTTAAAACCTATGAAGAATGGGGCATAAGCGGTCTTAAGTTTGGTTTTGTGGATTGGCAAAGTCAGGAGGATATGGCATTTTTGTACAAAGCAATCCGCATGGCAGCAAAGTACCACATGATCGTGGATATACATGATAATTATCGACTGACAGGTATGGAACGAACCTATCCAAACTTGTTGACCGTAGAAGGGATTCTGGGTAATGAAGAGAAAACAACAAACGAACCCTACAATGTCTTAATTACCTCCTTTGCCCGAATGATTGCCGGTGCCGGGGATTTCACACCGTGTTATCTGAATGGAAGAGTAATCAGTCGTTCCTGGCAGTTGGCCCTGGGTATTGTGTTCTACAGCCCTTTGCAATATTTGCACTGGTACGATGGACCACAAAAATATACAGGCACTTATCCTGAATTGGAATTCTGGCAAAAGATGCCTGTCACCTGGGATGATTCCAAAGTAATAAACGGCGAGGTGGGAGAACATATGACCGTGGCACGAAAATCCGGAGATGAATGGTTTATTGGTTCACTTACAAACAAGGCCAGAAGCATTGACATTCCGCTCTCGTTTCTTGATAAGGGAAATTACACTGCGAAAATTTATAAGGAAAGCAAGGACGACAAAAAGTATGTTTCGATTGAGACTAAGAATGTAAACTCATTGCGTACCCTTAATGCAGTAATGAGTGATGGAAGTGGTTATGCTGTTTGGATTTTTCCTGAAAATACCCCGGATAAGCAGGACTGAAATCGTAAAATAGAATTTGTTTTCAGGAAGGGGGTAAGGTAGTGCTACACGCAAGGGCCTCAAACAAAAAAAGATCGAATGAAAAACTGGATTAAAATACTTTCAGGTTTATGGTTTAGCTTTTATAGTGTCGGATTATTTGCACAGTGTCAGAAGCCGAATATTATATTTATAATGGCAGATGACCTTGGTTGGCAGGATGTGGGTTTTATGGGCAGCACCTGGTTCGAAACCCCAAACCTGGATAAACTGGCTGAGGAAAGCCTTGTTTTTACTGACGCCTATATGTACCCGACCTGTTCCCCAGCAAGGGCTGCTCTACTCACCGGTCGTCAGTCTTTTAGAACAGGCGTCTATACGGTGCCGGTATTGGAAAAGGGGGATAACCAGGAAAATATTTTCTCCCGTTGGACCATTGGCCATGATCACCCTGTTTATGCCGAGCCTTTAAACAGAGCAGGATATAAATTGATTCATCTCGGGAAATGGCATATTGTTGGCCCAAATCCGGAAGCTGAAAAGGATTATCCCTTTGAACAAAAACTAACGCAATGGGATAATGGCGATACCACTTGGGTGGCAAAACATAAACAAGACTACCAGCAATATTATCCAACAGGCCGTGGTTTTCACGAAAATGTGGGAGGAACCTGGTGGGGCGATCCTGCCCGGGGATATGCGGAAGGCTACAAATCGGAAAGTGGTGGCTACAAGGCGCCCTTTAAAAATCCATTTATTGACGATAAAGAAGGGGATGAATGGTTGACCGATAGGCTGACTGATGATGCCATCGATTTTATCAAAAGAAATCAAGATAAACCCTTTTTTGTGAACCTGCATTATTATGCACCGCATCGTCCAACCGTACAAAGAAACAAAGAGGCGTTTCAGAAATTTATGGAAAAAGCTCCTGATATAATTACCGGACAGGGAACCAAACGACTTGAAGAAATTGCAGGCTATGCGACTATGATTGCCTCTATCGATGAAAATGTACAGCGTATTTTCGATTATCTGGATAAGGAGGGCTTGCGCGAAAATACCATCG
>JBFHER010000216.1:0-6742 GCA_041584055.1 Bacteroidales bacterium | reverse complement strand
TGGCATTGCAACATGGAAGACCACTGGTGCGGTGAGGAATCTCTATGTCAAACGATTTGAGAATTCGTAAGATTCTTTTCTGTTATAGGCTGTTGCACAAAAATCATCAAAGGAGAACAAAGAACCACAATGTTTTTTATATCCATCATTACAATTGATACGTCAAGCAATTAATTTTATCTGACGAAAGGGCTGTTGCACAAAGAACATCAAAGGAAAACAAAGAACCACAATGTTTTTTATAAACATCATTACAATTGATACGTCAAGCAATTAATTTTTTCACGCAAAAAGTGCAGTTTTGCCAAACTTTGCTAAAGATGCAGGTTTACAAATATCTGATATAATAAATTGCCCCGCGTCTTCTCCGGGTACTATACGCCAATTATTTTTACCACGGAGTTAGGCGGCAGCATGGAATAAACACTCAATCATTTGTTTCTTAATTAGGAAACTTTTAACTTTGTCAAAAAAAGTGAATGGAGAAAAACTTTGATATCGAGTTTCTTGGTGAAGCTATTGATTTTATAGAATCACTTGATCAAAAGACGAGAAGAAAGATCTATTATAACGCAAGAAAAGCTCAACTAATAAATGATCCAGAATTATTCAAGAAATTGAATGAATTTATCTGGGAGTTTAGAACTAAATTTAATAAAAACAACTACAGACTTTTAGCATTTTGGGATAAAACAGACAACAAAGAAACTCTTGTTTTAGCAACCCATGGATTTTTGAAAAAGACACAGAAAACACCGAAAAGTGAATTAAACAGAGCTGAAGAAATTAGAAAAGAGTATTTCAAACTAAAAGCTAAAGAAAATGAAAAACGATATTATTAGAAGAAAGAGTCTTGACGAGATGATTGATAAGCATGTCGGAGAAAAAGGAACTGAAAATAGAGAATCTTTTGAAGATGAATTACGTTTAGAAATTCTCGGACAGACGATTAAACAAATCCGCAAAGAAAAACATTTGACACAAGCCCAATTAGGAGAACTTGTTGGAGTTAAGAAAGCTCAGATTTCAAAGATTGAAAATAATTTAACTGATGCTCGATTCGAAACAATTCTTAAGGTATTCAAAGCTTTAAATGCGAGAATTAATTTCAACGTTGAAATTATCAGTAATAAAGTATCCCTTGGATGAAAATAATGCCGACCGCCTAACAATGTGCAAAATGCATGCGGCTTATTTTAACAAAACATTAGTAACTTCGTAGCACGTCAGCTACGACCGGACAGTCTACACTTCGTTGGACTGTCGCTCGCCCGCATCTTGCCCGAGCCGTTACATGGATCAAAAATTATAAGGAAAAATAAACGAAAGGAATATTTTGGCTGATATTATTCAATATTAAGCTACCAACTGATTCACCATCATCAATATCAGCACCAACATCATGTATGAATTAATGGCAATAAAGGCATTTCGTATTTGTTTGTTCTGGTCGTTTCTGAATAACATTTTGTAAAACCAGTAGATAAAACCGGCATTCAGGAGCACCAAAACAGGAATTAGTTCAATCACAAATAAGTTAGTCATTACTGAAAAGAAGACAAGAAAAATGGATGTAATTGCCGACCAAAAGAAGATAAGACGCTTGAGTTGCCCCTCTCCCATTTTGCTCGACATACTAGAGAAACCCGCATTCTCATATTCTTTTCCAAATTTGATGATAAGCAACCAAAAATGGGGCATCTGCCATAAAAACATAAAAGCAGCCAGATAAATAATGTAAGGATGCCCCAGGCTTCCCCCACCAGATGACCAGCCAATCATTGGAGGAATTGCTCCAACAAACGCCCCAGGTAAAACGGCATAGGTTGTTCTTTTCTTCATCGGTGTATAAACACCATTGTAAATCAAAACATTAAGCAAACCCAACAAGGCAGGCCAAACACCATTCCAAAGAAGCATTAAGCTACCAATGGTTATTAACAGAATAGAGGTATAGAGCCCATGTTCTGCCGACATCAAACCTGCGGGTATGGGTCTGGTTTTGGTTCGTTTCATTAAGCCGTCCGGATCCCTTTCCTGATATTCATTCAAAGCAGCAGCACCTCCCGCCAAAAGATAGACGCCCACAACCAACATCCAGATGGATGCTTCGGCTTTTTGAGGCAAAATAACATAACCCACCATGGTTGAAAAAGTCACCATTAAAGACAGCCGGTGCTTTATCAATGATAAGTATGAATTTAATATTGATTTAATTCTTTCCACCTTCCTGTTTAAAATAATCAATGATCTTTCCCATGTCCTCTTCAGAAATCGTTTTCGTATACGATTGCATCAATCCCTTATTGAAACCCTTTACAACTTCCGCGTTGGGGTCCGTTATTGAAAGTTTAATGTAATCAGCCAATGCATTTACCGTTTTCTCGCCGTCATCCGTAACAACAACACGTTCACTTCCCCACAAGCCTTTAAAGGAAGGGCCAACCAACTTTGCTCCGTCCAGAGAATGGCAGGCAATACAACCATTGGCCTTTAAGATTGTAAGCCCCTCGTGATCAGGGATATTTCCGGTGGCCACAAGATTTGTCAGCCAACTATTATAATCCGCTTCCGGAACAACTTTTGCGGTTGTAATCATGGCTGAGTGTAACAATCCACAATATTCCGTACACAACACCTCATAATCCCCCAATTGCGTTGCAGTAAACCATAACCAATTATCATATCCCGGCACCACGTCTTCCTTCACACGGAAAGCAGGTATAAATAAACTATGATTTACATCCTCAGAAATTAGATTCAATTTCACAGGTTTATCTATGGGAATAACCAGTTCTTTAGATATTTTACCATCTCCATAATCAAATTCCCATTCCCACATACGTCCAATGGCATCAATCTCCATGGCTCCTTCAGGGACTGTCCGCATGGGTGCAAATCCCTTCCATCCATACCAAAACATGATTAAAACAATAATGGTTGGTATCACCGTCCAGATAATCTCAAGTTTCACACTCCCGGTAAAGGTCATTGATTCTTTACCCTTTTTACGATTGTACTTAATTACCGTGTATATCATAAAAAGAGTGATCCCCAAAGTAAAGATGAGCGCCATTGCAAAAATAAAAATGAATGCATTGTCAACGCCCTGTGCCAGATTTGATGCCTGATTCAACATATAATCTTTAAGTTTTAATTTTATTATCTATACAAATAATCAATAAAAGTGATTAAAATCACTAAAATGAAAAGAAGAAACACACCCGCTACCATCAGTTTTATAAATAAACTCTCAAACTTTAAATGCATAAAGTAGGTAAGCACGATAAAAACCTTAACCGATGCAACCGACAAAGCGCCGGCCACAGAAAATGCGCCCAAATCGAGGTTGGCAATAAATACGGTTAGAAAGGTTAAAGCCAACAAAGCGATCAGCACCAAAGCATGCTGTGTGTAACTTGAAATATGTTGATGATTATCATTATCCATAATCGAATATTTTAAAAGTTGAAATTGTACATGTGTTCCCTGACAAGTTTAAGTGATCAGATATAACAGAGGAAAAAGGAAAATCCAGATTAGGTCTACAAGGTGCCAGTAAAGGCCACCATTTTCGAGCAAGACATAACGCTCCGTATTTATTTTTCCTGTTTTTATACGTCTGGCAATCACAGCCAACAAAGTAATTCCTATTAGCACATGCAAGGCATGTAAACCAGTCATCATGTAATAAAGTCCAAAAAACAGGAGTTCGCCTCTCTCCAGATTCTTAAGCACTTCAGATCCCGGATAAATGTGCAATTCAAACTTATGATTCCATTCAAAATATTTGTTAACCATAAAGACAAGTGCAAGAAGAATGGTAATAATCAGCAAGCGTATTGCTAGCTTGTTATTGCCTTTAAGTACCGCGGTAATTGACATTGCAACAGTCATACTACTGATGAGCAGTGCCACCGTATTTACGGTTCCTATAAATGCATCCAGCTCTTTGGCTGCGTGGTGAAAATCTTCTGAATACTGCGCCCTGAATACTGCGTAGGCGAGGAATAATCCGCCAAATAAAAACAACTCCGTAAACAGGAAGATCCACATGCCTAATTTTCCGGCTTCATGATCATAATGCTCAAGATGTTCTGAGGTCCCTGACATAAACTTTAGCTTTTGGTTTCTTTTCTATCGTTGTATTTCAAATAAGGTTGTCGCGTCACCGTCGGAATCTCGTCAAAATTCTCGTGTGTCGGTGGTGATTCAATGTCCCATTCCAGAGTAACGCCTTTCCATGGATTATTTCCTGCCAGTTTACCCCGTTTTTTGTGATATATGAAGTTAAAAAGCATGAGAAGCAGGCCTGTTACCAGGATAAAAGCCCCGATTGTTGATATAACATGTCCGGTCTGGAATTTTGGCAGATAATCAAAATAACGCCGAGGCATACCCTGAAGGCCAATGATAAAGAGCGGGAAATAGAGGATATTAAAACCAACAAAGTTGAATCCCCATGCAATATTGGCCCAGCGTTCGTTGTACATCCGTCCATAAATCTTGGGAAACCAATAGTGCATTGCCGCAAAAAATGCAAATCCCATGCCGCCAAAGATGATGTAATGGAAGTGAGCCACCACGAAAGAAGTATCATGTGTATGAACATTTGTTGCAAGTGCTCCCAGGGTTAAGCCTGTAAAACCACCAATCAAGAACAAGAAAATAAATGAGATCGCATACAATAGCGGAGGACGTAAATCCACAGAACCACCATACATGGTTGAAACCCAGTTAAACACTTTTATAGCACTTGGAACCGCCACAATAAAGGTCAAAAATGAAAAGAACCACCGTGACCAGTATGATATTCCTGTTGTAAACATATGATGCCCCCAAACAAAATATCCAACCAAAGCAATGGCCAAACTGGAAATCGCAATGGCCCCATAACCAAACACTGGTTTTTGACTAAATGTGGGGAATATTTCTGTAATCACACCCATGGCTGGTAAAATCATTACATACACAGCAGGATGCGAATAAATCCAGAATAAATGCTGAAACAACAAGGGATCTCCTCCCAATGCAGGATCAAAGAAACCGATATTCAAAACACGTTCAGCAATTACCATTAAAAGCGTGATCCCCACGATTGGTGTTGCCAACACCTGTATCCATGCTGTAGCATACAGCGACCACGGAAAGAGTGGCATCTTAAACCAGGTCATACCTGGTGCCCGCATTCGATGAATTGTTACAATAAAATTCAGCCCTGTGAGTATGGAAGAGAATCCAAGCACAAAGGCAGCCGTAAGTGCCCAAATAACATTGGTTGATGACTCTGCACTATAGGGGACGTAGAAGGTCCAGCCTGTATCCGGAGCACCATCTCCCATAAATTGCGATGCAACACCGAGTATTGCACCAAAAATATAAAGGTACCAGGACAATAAATTAAGCTTTGGAAAAGCAACATCCTTTGCGCCAATCATAATTGGCAGGAAAAAGTTTCCAAATACAGCAGCCAGTCCGGGTATCACTACGATAAAGATCATGATAATGCCATGCAGTGTAAAAACGCCATTGTAGGTCTGAGCATCCATAATGGTTGGGCCCGGCGCGATTTTTTCAATGCGCATTAAAAGCCCCAGAAATGCAGCTGCAAAGAAAAATATGACAATGCCATAAAGGTAAAGCAGGCCAATCCGTTTATGGTCGGTAGACAAAAGCCACCCCAGGATTCCTTTGTACTTCCCTTCGTGTTCACGATAACTGACGTGAGAATAAGACGCTTCTTTACTCATAGTTTTATTTTTTAGCTGTTTGTTTTCTTCTGCCTTTTATTAATAATGTGATAAATATGATCAAAGCCACAAAAATGATCATTGCCCCAACAATGCGGGTAATTTGCAAGGTATAGGTTCTGCCAGCAGGGTCATATGCAAAACAGACTTCAAGAATTTTATTGATCGCCGGACGTGAGATCCCTTTTTGTGATTCAATAATCGCCATCTTCAAATCAAATGGAAGGAATGTTAAACCATAGAGGTATCTTGTAATTTTCCCCTGAGGACTAACCACCATGATGGCGCTAGCATGCGCAAAATCCAGCCCCTGAGCTTTATACCGAAAGCCAAATGCTTCTGTAATCGCGTTGATACTTTCCTGACTCCCCGTCAAATATATCCAATGTTGACGCTTATCCTCCCCCAATTTCTGTACAAAATTCTGCTTTTTAATGCGTGCCTTTTCAGGCGTATCCTTTGTGTTAAAGCTAATGGTAATCAGCTGATATTCCTTTCCCAGCTCCATATCCATGTGGTCAACAACATCTGCAACGCCATCCTGTAGGGGGCTGCATAAACCCGGACAATCAAAATAAACAAAACTAAATACTGTTGGTTTATCGATTAGCGATCCCAGTTCGATGGTGTCTCCTGCCTCATTAAGGAATTTAAGATCCAAAGGGATTATTTTGTCCAGTTGCTCTTCAATACCAACTTCAACGGTCTCACCAACTTGTGCGCTGATAGAAAGTGAGGATAAAAGGAATACCAGCAGGGGGAAAATTGTGATTCGTTTTATGACCTTTTTCATTTTATTTCATTCAGTTTATTTCTTCCTGTTACTGTTACGGGAATTACCATTTATTAACAGTTCATTGTTATAAATTGTTGAATGGATTGAAAATAAAAGTACAATTTAACTTTTTTCTCCTTTGAACCTGACCATTCATTATAAAAACGCCGTCTGACAAGCTCCTTCGTACAGGATTCAAACGGCATTTTTATGGTTG
>JBFHER010000215.1:0-6769 GCA_041584055.1 Bacteroidales bacterium | reverse complement strand
TAAAGGGCACAGAAATAAGGGAGGTTCCTGCTCAGAATCCACTTGAATCCATTCAGGGAAAAGTTGCTGGTGCTGATATAACAAGGAGTGATGGTTCCACTTCATCCGGCATAAATATCAGGATCCGTGGTAACCGGTCTATTGCAGCTGGCAACGGTCCACTGTTCATCATCGACGGTGTACAATCAAATAATATGGATGATATTAACCCAAACAGTATTGAGTCGATTGAATTTCTGAAAGATGCTTCTGCAACGGCTATTTATGGCTGGCAGGGTGCAAACGGTATTGTTATCGTTACAACTAAAAGGGGATCAGGAGATAAACTGAAAGTTGACTTTAACGCATACTATGGCACATCTGATGTTTCGCGTTATCCGGCAACTATGAATGGGCAGGAATATGCCCAAATAAGAAGAGAAGCAAAACGTACAGTTGGCGTATGGAATTCTATTGCGGATGATCCCGTGATTTTTCAGGCAAATGAATTGGAGTCTATTCAGAAGGACGAATGGATCGATTATCAAAAAGAATTGTTTAGAAAAGGAACTGATCAAAACTACAACATAGGGGTAAGTTCAGGTACTGAAAAAACTAAGGTTTATGTGGCACTCGATTATCTAGCATCAACCGGTATTTTGAAATTTGATGAGATGAAACGTTATTCGCTCCGCACAAATATTGACCAGACCTTCACTGAATGGTTAACAGGAGGAATACAAAGCCAGATAACTGTCAGGGACGAAAGCTATAGAAGGGATCCTCTAAATATGGCCAATAAAATTATTCCTTTCGGTACTATTTACGATGCTGATGGTAATTTTAATCTCAATCCGGGAGGTGGCAACACAGTGAGTCCACTCGCAGATGAACAACCCGATGTTTTTAAGAATGAAGGGAGAATAAACAATATAAACTCAAATATTTACCTTGAAGTGAACCCCATAAAAGAACTTACTTTCAGAACAAACCTTGGGGTAAATATAGGTAATGCACGTACAGGGAGATATGAAGGTCAAAACTCCATTTCCCGCGCTACTTCTTCTGGTAGTCAGGCAGAATATGCAGCTTCGAACATGCGCTTTGTGAACTGGGATAATGTACTTACTTATAAAAAAGATATAAAAGAACATTCACTTAACATTACAGCACTGAGCAGTATGGTAGAGAGTGTTTCGGATAGTGTAACCGCTCAGGCAGATGGGCAATTATTGCCTTCGCAGTTGTTTTATGCTCTTCAAAATGCACCTAATCAAAAAGTTCTTTCCAGTAAATATTCCCAATGGGACGTTCTTTCGTTCGCCGTCCGTGTTAATTATAGCTATAAAGGCAGGTACTTGCTTACTTTATCAAATAGGTATGATGGTGCGTCAAGATTGTCTGAAGGAAACAAATGGACATCTTTCCCATCCGCAGCTGTGGCATGGCGTGTCTCTGATGAAAGTTTCATGTCAAATGTTTCAACATTGAGTGAGCTTAAACTGCGACTAACTTACGGCGTGACAGGTAACTCGGGGATTGAACCCTACGGTACCCAAAGTTTACTGACAACAGTGCCTATGTCATTTGGCGAAACTTATTTCCCGGGTTATACCTATTCTACACTCGTCGGAAATACCAATACAAGATGGGAGTTATCAGGAACCACAAATCTCGCTGTTGATTTCGGGTTGTTTAAGAACAGAATTTTTGGTACCGTTGAGGCATACGACACAAAAACTACTGATTTACTGCTACCACGCGGATTACCGCCTACAACCGGTGTAGTAACGGTTAACCAGAATATTGGAGAAACAAGAAACAAGGGTTTCGAAATTGCATTAAGTACTGTAAACATTACTAACTCAAATTTTTCATGGACAAGTTCTTTAACCTGGTCAGCGAATAAAGAAGAGATTGTTTCTTTGGTTACCGAAGGGGTAGATGATATTGGAAACGGCTGGTTTATTGGACAACCTATAAAAGTTTTTTATGACTATGAAAAAATAGGAATCTGGCAAACTGAGGAAGCAACAGAAGCCGCTAAATTTGGTCAAGTACCCGGCGATATAAAGGTAAGAGATTTGAGTGGTCCTGACGGTGTACCTGATGGAAAGATAGACGCGATATATGACAGAAAAGTACTTGGTGGCGAAAACAGAGCTAAATGGTTCGGGGGTCTGGATAATAATTTTACTTATAAAAACTTCGATATGAACATCTATCTGTTTGCACGTTGGGGACAGATGATCAAGCCAAGTTTTTTAGGAAGATATGACAGACAGTCAAATTTAAGCAACAGTTCAAAAGCTATAAATTACTGGACACCAGAATATCCATCAAATGATTATCCTCGTCCAAATGCAAATGTCTCAGGTTCATCTACACTTTATTGGAGCACTTTAGGGCTTGTTGATGGTTCTTACTTTAGAATAAGAACCTTAACACTCGGTTACACGCTACCTAAATCAATAGGTATTAGCAGCCTCCGATTTTATATTACAGGAAGGAATCTTTTCACATTTACCAAAGAGGCCAAACTGGATGAATACGATCCGGAAAGAGGTGGTGGTGAAAGCTCTCCGATGACCAAAAGTTTTGTTTTGGGTGTAAATGTTAGTTTCTAAATCAAATAAAATATTACAATAATGAAAAAGATATTAATTATAGTTTTATCCATTTCATCCATTCTATTCACAACAACTTCATGTGATAAAATGCTTGAAGAGTATAATCCTGGTGGTGTTACCGCCGATGCGGTGTACACAACTCCTGCGGGATTTGAATCTCTTGTTACTGCCGCTTATGGTTACCAAAGAATGTGGGACGGAAAAGAAGAAGGTTATAATATCAGCGAAATAGGTACTGACATCTGGACAAGTGCGGCTGGAGATATTGCCCCTGACATGTCAAAATACACTATCGGCTTTCAGGGAAACAATGGAATCTTAAAACTTGAATGGGGTGCACTCTATCAAGGTGTTAACTTGTGTAATGCCGGAATTGCCCTGATCGAAAAAGCAGGACTTTCGGATGCCAAAAGAAAACAATTGGAAGGAGAACTTCGGTTCTTAAGGGCCTTTTATAACTGGCATATTGTTGAAACATGGGGAGGCGTTCATTTTACTACTGAACAGACAGATGGTATTATAACTACGGCTAACAAAACTCCTGTTGAAACTTTCTACAAGCAAATTTTTGAAGACCTTCAATTCGCAGTTAGCAATTTAGCAAAAACTACATCCGATTATGGACGGGTAACAAAACCTGCAGCAATGTCGTTTTTAGCCAGAATGTATTTAACCAGAGGAATGAATGCCGAGGCTCTTGCAATGGCAAAATCGGTAATCGAAGGTGGTTTTGGTTATGAGCTTCAACCAGTTTACGGGGATTTGTGGAAAATGAGCAACAACAAAAATAAAGAAGTTGTTTATGCTGTTAATTATGCGAATGACTTGACATTTAATGATATTAATGTTAAAGATGTCTATCAGATTGGACATAGCAGGGGAAGTAACAATGGGCATCTGCATTTTACCATGAAATATGACAACCTGCCACGAATGGCCAGAATTACAGAATATGGCAGGCCGTTCAACAGGTATATGCCTACCCGCGCCCTCTTAGATATGTACGGGTCAGCTGATGCCCGATACGATGGTTCTTTTCAGGAAGTATGGATGGCTTGTCAGGGTGGAACTGGTGGAACCTCCATTCCCGGAGATACAGCCATTATCGCAACAAGAACAAGTTATGCCGGAATTCCAGGAAAAACCAGTGTAGTTGTTTACAACAGAAATGCAATTTACAATGCAAACGGTTCTGTAAAAAATATGCTAGTTTACCCTACTCTTGTAAAGCATCTTGATCCAACTCGCGCAACCTATAATGAAGCCCAAAGTGCGAGGGATGTTTTTGTGATTCGTTTTGCCGAATTGTATCTGATTGCTGCGGAAGCTGCAATGAATTTGAAAGACAATGGAACTGCTGCTACTTATATTAACGAAATCAGAAACAGAGCAGGTAAACCAGGCAGAAAAGAAGAAATGAAAATTGCCGCAGCTGATGTAACGCTCGACTTTATTCTGGATGAACGGGCAAGAGAATTTGCAGGAGAACAAATGAGATGGTTCGATCTGAAGAGAACAGGCAAATTAGTTGACCGCATTAAGGCACTTAATCCTGATGCTGCTAATGTACAGGACTATCATAATCTACGGCCAATACCACAATCACAATTAGATGCAGTTACAAATAAGACTGAATTCACGCAGAACCAGGGTTATCAATAAAAACTTCGAATTATATAATAATGAATGGGAAACACACCAAATATTTTGGTGGAGTTTCCCTCTTTTAAAGTTCAATTTTTAAACAGAATATCGGGTTACAAATTTACTTTATCAAATCAATGTTTAATGCGTTCGTTTGAAAACAACTTCTCTTATAGAAAGCTTTAAAAATCAAATGGGTACATTCCTAAGAAATATTAAGGGCAAGTATCCGAATAGAATTATAGTATTAGTTTAGGTGAATTAGTTTTAGGTGAATTAAAAATCCGTTGATGTTTCATTGGCGGGTTTTTTTCCTTTTGAATAAAGACTTTATGTGTAACAGATTGAGATTATTAATAAAATAAAGGAACTAAAAACACATGGAGACGGGTTGTAATATTAAATAACAGACTTTCTCCGTAAGTAAAAAAATTGAAAAATGCCACTAAGACTCAAAAACACCAGGAATCACAAAGATTTCAATTTTAGCGATTTACGCTTTGTGAAATCTTTGAGCCTTAGTGCCTTTGTGGCAAAATACTGCTTTTCGGAATGGATTCAATAACGAAAATTAAAATGAAAACTTTTTATTCTCTTGTAATTCTGATTTCAATATTAACTTCTTGTTCTAAATCTGATAAGGAAAACAATTCCACGGTTGAACCTAAACCTCGTATTATTGTGACATCAGATGGAGAAATTGATGACGAATGTTCGATGGTGCGTTTTTTATTGTATTGCAACGAATGGGATGTTGAAGGTATCGTAACCTCAAGTTCGCAGTACCATTGGCATGGACATAAATGGGCAGGCGATGATTGGATTGATCCATATCTTGCCGCTTATGCAGAAGTCTACCCCAATTTGCTTAAACATAGTAAAGATTACCCTTCACCTGAATATTTAAAATCGATTAATTTTCTGGGAAATGTTGCAGCCGAAGGTGAAATGGATTCCATCACTCCAGGTTCGGAACACATTGTTAAAGTCCTTTTGGATGAATCAGATAATCGCCCGATTTGGATTCAGGCTTGGGGTGGAACCGGTACCATTGCCAGAGCATTAAAAACCATAGAGGAAAAGCATCCTGAAAAAATGGAATCAGTGGCGAATAAATTGCGCTTCTTCTTCATTTGGGAACAGGATTCAACTTACCAGGCTTACATTCATCCACATTGGGGAAAATATAATATCCCCACAATCATCTGCGATCAGTTTTGGGCACTCGCTTACCAATGGGATAAAATTATGCCAGCCGATAAAGCAGAATATTTTAAAAGCGACTGGATGAGTTCGCATATTCTGGAAAATCACGGTCAGCTTTGCTCCTTGTATGAGGCGTATAAAGGAAGCGATGACAACGAAGGATGGAGAGCCGGAGACCCAAAACAAAAAGGTGCTTTCAGATCAGAAGGCGATTCTCCGTCGTTCATATATACCATTCCAACCGGACTGCGAAGTTTGGAATCGCCTGATTATGGTGGCTGGGGTGGTCGTTATGTAAATGTTCGCGAAAATACATGGCTCGATCCAGTTCCTGAACCAGATTATTTATATCCGGAGGGTAGATGGTACACTGCAACTGCATGGGGACGCAGCTACATGCGCGAAGTATATCCGGAGAATACAGACTTAATGAAAGCGTATTTCAAACCAATTACCCGATGGGCGGATGCTTTACAAAACGATTTTGCGGCTCGTGCCGACTGGTGTGTAAAAGCTTTTGAAGATGCAAACCATCCTCCTGTTGTTAAACTTGACAATGCACTGGACATAACTGCAAAACCCGGCAGCACAATTAAATTGAGTGCAAAAGGTACTTCTGATCCTGACGGGGATGAGTTGAGTTATACCTGGTGGCAATATGAAGAAGCAGATACCTATCCGGGAAGAGTGACTATAGAAAATTCAAATTCTCCGAAAGCCTCATTTACAGTTCCTGCTGATGCAAAAAATAGTCAAAGCATTCACATTGTTTGTGAAGTGAAGGATAATGGTACTCCACAATTAACGCGCTACCAAAGGATAATTGTTAAAGTTGAATCATAAACTTTTTTCAAACAAAAAAATGAAAGGACTTCTATCAATATCAATATTATTTTTCGTCATAATTTCATCGACTCAGGCGAGTGATACCATTAAAATCATGCCGGTAGGAAATTCAATAACCGCTGGCGAACATTATCGTTTTCCTGCATTGGAGGAACGAACCGGTTATCGGAAAGCCCTCTTTGAGATGTTGAGAAATGCCGGATACAATATCGATTTTGTTGGTTCGCAAAAACACGGAATCAGGGCTGAAAACGATAAAGATTGGTATGACTGGAATTGTGAAGCATATCCCGGATGGAAAATTCCGGATATCTCAAACAAGGTTGACACTGCGTTAAACCTATATCAACCCGATATCCTATTGATTCATGTAGGAACGAACGGGAAAGATTGGAACGAAAAACCCGAACAGGTAAAGGAAATGCTTGATATGATTAATCGATATTCAGTTAAAAACAATCATC
>JBFHER010000214.1:0-6861 GCA_041584055.1 Bacteroidales bacterium | reverse complement strand
ATGGTTACAATTGCACCTAATAAAAGAAATCACCGTAAGCAGAATGTATTTCCACCGACCTGGTATCAGCCGCTTCGCAGCGTCCAACAATCTGTGCTTCAATGCCAAATGATTTTGAAATTTCAATCACCTGTTGTGCATCCTCCGCAGGCAGATAAATTTCCATGCGATGTCCCATATTAAACACTTTATACATTTCTTTCCAGTCTGTTCCTGATTCTTTTTGAATCAATTGAAAAAGAGGTGGCACAGGGAACATATTGTCCTTGATCACCCTTAGATTATCAATAAAATGCAGAATTTTTGTTTGTGCACCACCGGAGCAATGCACCATCCCGTTGATCTTATCCCGCATTACATCCAGTAATTTCTTTATTACCGGTGCATATGTTCGTGTCGGAGATAACACAAGTTTTCCAGCATCCAAATCAAGCCCTTGCACCTTGTCATCCAATTTGCATGATCCGCTATAAATCAATTCTTGCGGAACAGAAGGATCAAAACTTTCAGGGTATTTTTCAGCAAGGTATTTAGCAAATACATCGTGACGGGCGGATGATAAACCGTTACTTCCCATCCCTCCATTGTATTCTTTCTCGTAGGATGCAATACCACTTGACGACAATCCAACAATCACATCTCCAGCCTGAATATTCGCATTGTCAATCACCTGAGAACGCTTCATTCTGCAGGTCACTGTTGAATCAACGATAATGGTCCGAACAAGGTCGCCCACGTCGGCTGTTTCTCCGCCTGTGGAATAGATATTGACTCCCATTTCGCGAAGTTCTGCCAGTAGCTCATCCGTCCCATTGATAATGGCGGATATTACATCTCCGGGAATCAGATTTTTATTTCTCCCAATTGTGGAGGACACCAGGATGTTATCTGTGGCACCCACGCATAACAGGTCGTCTACATTCATAATCAGAGCATCCTGTGCGATCCCTTTCCACACCGACAGATCTCCAGTTTCCTTCCAATACATATAGGCGAGAGATGATTTTGTCCCCGCTCCATCAGCATGCATTATATTACAATATTCATCATCTCCTCCCAGTATGTCAGGGATGATCTTACAGAAAGCTTTAGGAAAGATGCCTTTATCAATGTTTTTAATGGCATTGTGAACATCTTCTTTAGAGGCTGAAACACCTCTCAGGTCATATCTGGATTTATTCTCCATTGTATCGCTCAAAAAATTTCTGCAAAAGTACCATACTTAAGAGAGAGTACAAAATAAGATGGCGGGAATATGCAATTGCATTTGAGAATAGAAAATCCATAAAAATGACAATTACAGTTCACTTTATTAAATAATCTAAGCAGTAAACAAGGAAGTGCAACGACTATTCCATAATCACAACAAAGCCTCCTCCGGGAGCCATACTCACCAAAAGCACCTGGTCTTCGCTTAAGCTTTCTTTGCGTTCAATCAAATCAGTGTAACTCTCACCCACCTTATCTTTCCATAAACTGATTTCAGTTGAATTGGAATCGAGCACTTTTAAATCGATGCTTAAATCCCGTGCTTTACTGTTTGTCATCCCGGCAATGTACCATTTTGTATCTTTACGTCTGGCGATGATTATAAATTCACCGATTTCTCCGTCTAAAACTTTTGTTTCGTCCCAGATGGTAGGCACGCGTCGAAGCAAATCCATTCCGCCTTGATTTTTATAATTGTCCGGGTGGTCACACACTGTGGTTAAGGGACTTTCGTAAACAACGAACTTGGCCAACTCATGGCATCTGGTTCCCATCACCAGTGTATTCAGCTGAGGTTTAAATTCACCCATCCCTCTGTTTTGAAATCCACCTGGCGTATAGTCCATCGGACCTGCAAGCATCCTTGTAAAAGGGATTGTAACATTGTGTTCTGGCGTCACACGGTATGACCATTTATTGTATTCGTTTCCTAAAACACCTTCACGCGTTAGTAAATTAGGATAGGTTCGTCTTATTCCTGTTGGCTTGTAGGCACCATGTAAATTCACCATCAACTTATATTTTGCAGCCAAAGCAAGTGTTTCATGATACCATTTAACCATGTCCATGTCGTCGCGTGCCATAAAATCTATTTTCACACCTGCAATCCCCCAGGAATTGTAAAGTTTGAAAGCATTTTCCATCGAACGGTTTAAATCCTCATGATGCAACCACAACCAGAGTCTAACATTTTTACTTTTTGCATAACGAAGCAACTCCCACATACTAATATTTGGATTCAAGGTGAGCACATTTGCCGTACTACGATTCGGTGCACCATACCAATCCGTATCGATCAACATATAAGGAAAATTATTTTCTGAGGCCAGGTCAATATATTTTTTAACACTGGCATTGGTCATATCCACACCTCTGCTCCACCAGCTATCCCAGGCACATAATCCGGGCTTAATCCACGATGGATCTTCAATGATACTCGGTTCATTTAAGTTTTGAATAATATCCGATTCTATTAATTCACCTTGTTTGTCAGCAACCATAACTACTCTCCAGGGACTTTCTGCCGGTAATTGTATTGTTCCCGCCTGAATTTTACCCTTCTCATTGACTTTCTTTGAAAGATGCCCCTGCAGCACTGCACCTGTTTTAGTTCTCGCAGCTCCTTTGAGATACAATCCCGGCCAGTTCTTCAATGCTGCTTCTGTAACTGCCACGTATTTTGTTCCGCTTTTTGCCAGCAAAGGCAGGCCAATAAAAGCATCAGGACCAATATCAGACACGGCCTGCTTTTTAAATTCAGCTTCCTGATGTGACCTATAGGAACCATAATCAGCGGCCCAGCAATCCGTGTTCATCCAAAAAGCGAACTGGGTCAGCTCTTCCTCCAGTTCAACCTGGGATGCATACATCTCATCATCAATCCGATATTTAAATGCAATTCCATCGTTGTACAAACGAACGATTATTTGCAGGGTTCTGCCTGGGAATACTGTTTCTCTCAAGTAAATATGAACCTGATTGTAGTTATCTTCAACCAATTTGTTTTTTGCCAGGATGGGCGTCCATGTTTCGTTATGTGATGATTCCTCAATTTTATCAAATACCATGTTCGTTCCAAGCACACCAAGATCCTTGAATTTCAAACCGAGTTTTGCATCACTAATTACAGGCTGAAGAAAGCTTTTAACCGAATAAGTTAGTTCTTCACCTGTGGTTAAAACAAACTCCAGTTTCTCATCCGGAGAGCTAAACCTTTCCCACTTGTTTAATTGTTGTGATTGCACCGATAGCGACAACACACAAAACGAAATAAAAAGTAAATACTTCATGCCAGTTTCTTTTCGTAGTAATTCAACAATACCTATTTATCAGACAGGTAAAAACCCTATCCGACGTACTTAACCTGAATATTTTTCCCAGTGGACAACCTGTAACAGATCCTTACGTTTTTTTGTTATACCAAAAATTTCTTCCGAATCTGAGGGGTATCCAACAGGAAGTAGAACAACAGGTTCAATGTATGGAGGTAAATTGAGACGTTTAGAACATAATTTAGGATCAAAATTACAAACCCAACAGGTGGCCAAACCTAATTCTGCCGCCTGAAGCGTCATATGATCCACGGCAATGGCCACATCAATGTCTGTATGGTCTTTCCCATCGCTTTGCCGGTGCCATCCTATTTTATGATTGCCACAAACAACAATAACAACAGGTGCTGATTTAAACCACTCCCGGTGATAGCACGCTTTGATTGCATCCAGATTTTCAGGATCTCTCAACACAATAAAATCCCAGGGTTGAAAGTTCACAGCCGAGGGAGCCATCCGCCCCGCATCTAAAACCTGTTCCAATAGTTCCCTTTCAACCTGCTTATCTGAATATTGTCTGATTGATGTTCTTATTCTTACTAAATCCTTGAAATCCATAATTGCAATTTACAAAAATTCTTTAATTTCCTGCTGTAAATGTACAATCGCAATATCAACAGGATTTTCTGTCCAGTTATGATATGTATCAAGCGCCACGCGGCCCATGTCAATGCAAGGAGAGTGAGGACTCACTTCGGCAGCCGATGTATTATAAAGGTGGGTTAATTTTTCTTTTGCATTTTTTATAAGCAACCATCCTTTGGGCGAGATATAAAGCTGTTGGGATAAATTATGTTCAAATTCCTGGCGAAGCGTTCTTAAGATAACAGCATGTAATTCCATGGAGTTCATCTTATTGCTTTGATGTTTTGGAATTATATTTTCTGGTTTTGATCTTTCCAAAAACAGGATTAATCTTTCATAAGCCCGTAAACGGATTGGGGTTGCCACTTTTGAATTTTGCTTTTTTAATTCAAAATTTCTTCGCTCCTCCTCTGCCCTGAAAAATTTTTTCTGTGAAAAATAAAAAGCTGACCATACCAGTAACGCGGGTATCACATATTTTATTACTTCCCACAATGCGTCCATAATCTAAAATTTCTTACTTATCAAATAGTGATTTCTTTCCGTAGAGCTTCTGGTCATTAACTCGGCCGTAAAACCAGCCAGAAACATCTGAGCCCCAATAATCATGGCCGATAAACCAATATAAAAAAATGGATTACTGCTAACCAACGGAGCCTTAATCCCCTGGCCTAAGGCAATCAGCTTTTCTGTGCCCACCCATATCTCAGCAGCAAACCCAACAATAAACATTATTATTCCCCATACGCCAAAGAGATGCATGGGACGTTTGCCGAATTTTGATATAAAAATCACTGACATTAGATCCAGTGGGCCACGAATAAAACGTTCCAAACCAAACTTTGTTACGCCATACTTACGCTCCTGGTGCTGTACGACCTTTTCTCCTATTTTTTTAAATCCGGCCCATTTCGCCAAAACCGGGATATAACGGTGCATATCCCCATAAACTTCAATGCTTTTCACCACTGCATTGCGATATGCTTTCAGACCACAATTGAAATCATGCAATTTTATGCCACTCATTCTTCTGGCAGTCCAGTTATAGAACTTACTCGGAATATTTTTCGAAAGAACGGGATCATGTCGTTTTTTCTTCCATCCAGAAACAAGGTCAAATCCTTCTTCTTTAATCATTCTGAACATTTCAGGAATTTCATCCGGACTGTCCTGCAAATCAGCATCCATGGTAAAAACCACATCGCCTTCAGCCTCTTCAAAACCGCAGTAAAGACCGGCAGACTTCCCATAGTTTCGTCTGAATTTAATTCCCCGAATGGTTATATCCTTGTGTTTCTCTGCCAGTTTATTCACAACTTTCCAGGAATCATCAGTACTCCCGTCATCAATAAAGATCACTTCAGTTGAAAATTCATGTTTCACAACGACCCGAGCAATCCAGCTGGCCAATTCAGGTAAAGATTCTTCTTCGTTAAAAAGAGGAATTACAATAGATATATCCATTAAATTTGATCTTATTATTCTGAATCATCCTCATCACTAATTGTTGAGAAAGGATTCTTATTTTTCTTTTGTGTGAAAATTGATGTGATCAAGCTAACAAACCCACCAAAAAGTAAATTCACCCACAAACCATTGATAGCCGCACTTGATGGTGTTCCTGCACCTTCTGACTCTATTTTATCCAATGCCAGCTCAATGGTTTCTTCAGGAACATTCATCCTGTCATACATATCCAATAAATTCTCCTTCCCTGCAACATAAACCTCCTGCAAGTAGTCAGGCTCAATCCATGTTGTAAAAACATAGGTATAAACTGCCGTAATAAATGATGCAAACAGAACCACCAAAACGCCAAAACTAAATGACTGACCATAGGTCATCACATTGTCCAATTTGCTTTTCCGAAAATGATTTGTTGAGATAACAATGCCCAGCACATATACCAGCACCGTCGCCCCAAACATTATAAATGACGTAGACATGCCTCCTTCGCTAAAAGCGCTATTTCTTGTGAGGTAGGAGTAAATTACCAAAACGATGCCCAAAATCAAACCATACTTCATGGCATTGTTAACGAGCGATTTATCTTTTTCCATGATCAAACTGTGTTTATTTCCTACAAATATATCAGTTTTTGTGTAATTAAAGGGGTGTGATAATTATTAGTTCAGATAAAATTATCATGTATGAAATATTTTTTTCAAAAATGTTTGCAGGGAATAAAGAAATTTCTACTTTTGCGCCGGGTAAGTCCCGTACGACCAGCTCCTGCTGAATTCCCCCAGGGCTTGACAGCAGCAAGGGTAGGTGGTTGTAGCGGTGCGATGCGGTCAGCTTACCCACATGCCGAATTAGCTCAGTTGGCCAGAGCACGTGATTTGTAATCTCGGGGTCGTCAGTTCGAATCTGACATTCGGCTCAAAAATGCAAAAAGGATCTCCAAAACGGGGATCTTTTTTTTTGCAAAAAAGTCAGATAATGAATCAGTTATAACTTCGTTTTTTTGTGCATACTCACGTATGAAATAGCTGTTTCACAAAGAACTAATATTACTTGTCTATTTTTTAGCGGTTAGGTATAAAAAAAAAGGGAAGCAATACCGTGGCCCCCTCTTGTATTTTATAAATTTTGGCGAAGGAATTTCAGTCATAAACACTCATAATTAGAATTTAGTGCTTTATGGAAATAATCACTTAAGGATAATAGGGGATCACGTAGAATTTGCGAGAGGGGGAGAGAAGATGAGAAATTGGGATAAAAGGAAATTAAAGGTGCATTCTATTATAGCCTAATCTTTGAAAAAATGTTTAGAGTGAGTGGGAGCTTGTTAGCGGCTTGAGCAAGCTCAAACGAAAAAACAGCGTGATGATCATCGCTCTCGCGCTTCACACTCACACTGTTTTTGTACCCGGAGCCGGGATCGAACCGGCACGACCGCAATGGTCACTGGATTTTAAGTCCAGCGCGTCTACCAATTCCGCCATCCGGGCCT
>JBFHER010000213.1:0-6889 GCA_041584055.1 Bacteroidales bacterium | reverse complement strand
GTTGCCTGTAAGAGCAGCAAAGTTGTCACTAAAAACAACGCAAAGGAACAATCGTTTTCGGAGGATGGTTTTGTGACGCTTTTTAATGGAAAGAATTTTGATGGCTGGTATCTGAAAATTCGCAGTGGTGATGAGGATCTGGCAAAAAAAGTCTATGCTATTGAAGACAACATGGTGCATGTGTTTAACGATTCGTTTCCTAAAGAGTATAATTTAGGCACTGGAGAGAATGCCACGCATGGCCTTTTTTATACAAAAAAGTCATATAGCAAATACATCCTGCGTTTTGAATACAAATGGGGAAGTAAAATTGCCAATAACTTTGACCAGTGGCAATACGATGCAGGCGTTTATTATCATGTGATCAAAGATGATATCTGGCCTGTTGGAATTGAATATCAGATTCGTTACGATCATACAAAAAAACGCAATCATACCTGTGATCTGATCCGGCCCAAAGGGGTAGATTACCAGTGGTACTGTGATCTGGAAACCAAAACTTACCTGCATCCTGACCAGGGAGGCAAGCCTGAGGTGGAAAGGGGATGGTTGCACTATGCTGCTCCAACAACTAATCACAACGCTTTGAATGATAAATGGAATCAATGTGAGATCATAGTTATGGGTGACCAGTATGCCATTCATAAATTAAATGGGGATGTGCTTAACATGGCATTTAATCTGAGTCCCGGCGCAGGGATCATAGGATTTCAATCTGAGACGGCTGAAATTTATTACCGGAATATCAGGATTAAGGAACTCGATGAGGTCATTCCTGCCGAGGTGTTTTTAAAATAATAAGTTGTAAAGATCAAACCACGAATTACGAAGCAAAAAAGTTCTATGATGAAAATGGCATTAAAAACGGTATTCGTCATTCTAACCATGGTTGGATGTACATCCGGTGAAAAAGAATTCCTGTTCAATGGACAAGATCTGGACAATTGGGTTATTTACACCGATGATGCTTCGGTGAATCCTGATTCCTATTACTATGTAAAAGATGGTTTTATTGAAAATACGGGCGTCCCGATGGGCTATATGCGAACAAAAAAGAGTTATTCAAATTACCGCCTGCATGTTGAATGGCGCTATCCCGAAAAGCCTACAAACAGTGGGATACTTCTGCATGCCTTCGGTCCGGATGCCATCTGGATTAAACATTATCAGGCGCAATTGAAGTACATGAAAGCCGGTGATTTTATAATTAATGCAGTGGATGAGAGTGCGCAGGTGGGCGACAGTCTGTATGTATCCACCGAAGAGGTAAAGGAACTCATCCCTAAAATGCACGAATCCAACGAATACGAGGCAGGAGGAGAATGGAATAGCTATGATATCGTCTGCAAAGACAATACCATCAAAATAAGTGTGAATGGTTTGCTTCAGAATGTAGCAAGCAACTGTTCCCGTTCTGAAGGTTACATCGGTTTACAGGCGGAAGGATCTAAAATACAGTTTCGAAATATCTGGATTAAAAAAATAAAATGAAACCACGCAATTTTTTAACAGTTAAGCTGTTGGTCTTGCTGACGTTCGCATGTCTGTATGAGACATATGGTTCTGCCAGTCAAAAAGCACATCCCTGGGATGGAATTGTGCCCATCGACAATCTTGTTCCCAACGGTCAGGATGCGCAACCAAGAATATTAAAAGGCTATGTCACAACCTTTGACAGCATCCCCTTGATCAATGCAGAGGTGATGGCCTTGAGTTCTAAACGGAAGTTTTATACCGATAGCCTGGGAAATTTTGAGATTCAGTGTATGCCAAAAGACAAAATTAAGGTGAGTGGCCATGGTTTTACGTCAAGGAGAGTGAAAATAAAGGCAGAAAATAACTATTTGCTGGTAAACCTTAAGTTTAAAACAAATCCCGAAAGTCCTGAGATTGCCATTGGGTATGGGCATATTAAGGACAAAGATAAATTGTATGCCGTATCAGCCTTAAACAATAACGATCTTGGATTTTCCCAATATTCAGACATTTATGATGTTTTAACCGGAAGATTCTCGGGTGTTAGTGTTGTAAATGGCGACATTATCATTCGTGGTCAAAATTCATTGTACGGTTCAAGTGCCGCCCTGCTGGTATTGGATGGGGTGGTGGTTGATAAAACCACCTTCGAGATGATCAGACCGATAGAAGTGAAAAACATAAGTATTTTAAAAGATGGCTCGTCGGCCATTTATGGTTCAAGAGGAGCAAGTGGAGTTGTGATTGTTGAATTGAAAAAAGAATAGGCAAATGAAAACCAGTCGACGCAATTTCCTGAAAACAGCTGCCATCTCCGGTGGCGCAACTGCGATGTTGCCCCTTGCATCCTGTGCTGGCAAAGTAAAAGAAAGTAAAGGGACCACGGCAGATTATTCTAAATTGGATGAAGTGATGAACCAGCCCGTTTTGAAGCGGGAACTGTTTCCTGATCCTGTAATTGTTGAGACCCTGGAGCTCTTAAGAGATAGGAACAATACAATTGTCAGAGTAAGGTCGAAAGATGGTGCCGTAGGGATTTCTGTAGGACATCCATTCATCGCGAAATCCGGTTATCCCATGTTTCATCACTGCCTGAAACGTCATTTTATTGGAAAAGATGCCCGTGATCTGGATTTGTTGATTTTTAATGCAGTGGAAAGGAATCTTAAAAATCAGGGGATCCCATTGAATGTGCAGGTCGCTGCCATTGAGTTTGCAATACTTGACATGCTGGGCAATACGGTTAACAAACCGGCTGGTCTGCTCATTGGTGAGTTACAAAGAAAAGAAGTGCCCATTTATCTGGGGCATCACTATACCAACTTGCGAAAGTTGGAACCTGAAGCTTCACTTGAGTTGATGTATCAGGATATGTTGGAAACTGAAGCCAAAGCCGTTAAGCTTCGTGCGGGATTGGGTGATAATTTAGGAACTGATGGTGACAATGCACCAGGCAGAACTGAAAAACTTATCAGATTAGCCCGTGAAAAGTTCGGTGACGATTTTACGCTCATGATTGATGGCAATGGTTCATACGGTGTTAAAGAGGCCATCAGAATTGGTAAAATCCTGGAAGAATACAACTATTATTTCTACGAAGAGCCGGTGCCCTGGGATTGGTATGAAGAACAAAAAACAGTAGAACAAGCCTTGCGCATTCCAATGGCAGGTGGCGAAGAAGAGTTCGGCTTACATGCTTTTCGTTACCTTGCAGGCAATGAAGTTTTTCAGGTGCTTCAGCCTGATATTTTTTACTTTGGCGGCATGATTCGGACCATGCGGGTGGCACGGATGGCTGAAGCGGCCGGATTGAAAATCACACCGCACATGAGCCGCGGCGGTTTGGGTTTCTTGTACTTAATGCACATGGTATCAGTGTGTCCGGCAGCAGAAAAATACCACGAATTTAAATTGTTTGAAACTCCGGATGCCAACGGAACAATCATTCCAATCGAAAGCAAGGCGGAACCTTTCGAAAGTGTAGGTGGTGCAATCAAAGTGACCTCCGGTTCTGGTCTGGGGATTACGATCGACCCCGATTATATAAAAACACATGAGCTGGTGGAACTCTAAATTTTAATCGTAATCAACATAAAGAAAATAAATATTGAGCATCCCTGCAAAGTGATTTAGTTGTTGATCGCGGATAAAAAAAAGAGTATAGTGCTTAACCAAACGAAGTGAAATATGAATACAGACTTGCTTAAAAAACAAGGCTTATGCATCGCTTTTAGCATGTTAATCCTGTTGATTGGATGTAAAACGCCAACAAATAATGTTCGCATTTATGCGGATGCATCACATGCCCAAATCAATTTTGCACTGGATGATCTGACAGCAGCACTTCAACGTAAGGGTATAGAATTCTCGGTAGTGGATAAGGATGAGGCAGATATCGTGTTGGCAGTTTCCGGAGAAACCGCAGGACTTAAACCGGAGGGCTTTCAATTAAGCAAACAAAACGGGAAAATTCAGGTGATCGGTGCCGACCCGGCAGGTGTGATGTATGGAACGCTGGAATTGGCTGAACAAATAAGTGCTTCCGGACTGGAAGGGGTTAAGGACATAAGCATCAACCCATACATGGAGCGACGTGGCACAAAATTCAACATTCCACTGGACGTACGTACCCCCAGTTACACCGATGTCTCGGACGTTGCTCAAAAGAACATTGCTGAAATGTGGAATTACGACTTCTGGACGGAGTACATCGATAACCTGGCACGTTATCGCTACAATTACATTTCACTTTGGAACTTGCATCCATTTCCTTCCATGGTTCGCGTTCCGGGATACGAAGATGTAGCCCTGGACGATGTTCAGCGCTCAACCCATCCGTTTGATGAACATTACAATACCAACGGCTGGGGCTTTTGTGCACCTGAAATTATAAATAATGTTGAAACCCTCATTGAAATTTCAATGGATGAGAAAATCCGGTTCTGGAAAAAAGTAATGGCGTATGGAAAAAGCAGGAATGTGGATTTTTACATCGTTACCTGGAATATTTTCGTTCATGGAGCCAAGGGCAAATACGGAATTACCGACAGAATGGAGAATCCTGTTACCGTTGATTATTTCAGGAAAAGCGTGAAAGAGCTGTTTGTTACTTACCCGGACCTTGCTGGGATAGGCTTAACAACCGGAGAAAACATGTATGATTATACGTTTGAAGAAAAAGAAAATTGGGCCTTCCAAACCTATGGAATGGGGGTACTTGATGCTGCAGCACAAATGCCTGAACGGAAATTTACATTCATCCATCGCCAACACATGGCCGAAGCGGATAAAATTTCGAAAAAGTTTAAGCCTTTAATCGACAATAAGAACATTGAGTTCGTATTCAGCTTTAAATATGCCAAGGCACATGTGATGAGTGCAACAAAGCAACCTTATCATGATGAATTCGTAAAGGATTTAAAGGATCATGGCGGATTAAAAACAATTTGGACCCTAAGAAACGACGATGTTTACTACTTTCGCTGGGGAGCCCCCGATTTTGTGCGTGAGTTCATTAAAAACATTCCTTACGATGTATCCCGTGGCTACTATTACGGTTCTGATCAATGGGTATGGGGACGGGAGTTCACGTCTAAGCACCCCGATACACCGCGTCAAATCGAGATTGTAAAACACTGGTATCACTGGATGATGTGGGGCCGTTTGGGCTACGATCCGGAAATGACCAATGAGCGTTTCATCGCCATATTACAGAGCCATTTTCCTGACGTGGATGCTGCCACACTATTTGTTGCATGGCAGGAAGCTTCAATGATATATCCAACAACTACAGGTTTCCATTGGGGATGGCTTGATTTTATGTGGTACATCGAGGGCTGCAAAGGGCGTGAAAGATTCACCAAAACGAAAACAGAGTTTCATGATGTAAACAGCTTTATTCATGTAAAGCCGCATCCCAAAGCAGGCTTTCAATCCATTCCCGATTATGTAAAGATGGTGCTTGCCGGAGATAGCTCAGCGTTAAAAACACCACTTGACGTGTCAGAAATGTTGTTGTCAAATGCAAGTAAAGCGCTATCGCTTACCGACGCATTAACAGCCGGAGAAAACACTGAGCTGGCTGTCACCTTGCACGATATAAAAACAATGGCCTTGCTGGGAAGTTACTATGCACATAAAATTGAAGGTGCAACACATCTGGCCATGTACCGCGAAACCAAAAATAAGGCATATCAAAGCAAGTCGGTGACAGCTTTGGAAGAAGCCCTGAAATATTGGAAACGGTATGCCAATACGGCCATGCAGGAACATATAAATCCTGTCTGGACAAACCGGGTTGGACATGTGGATTGGCAAAAAGCAATCCGGTTTGCTGAAATGGATATTGTTATAGCTAAAAAAGAATAGTTATTTTGCAGCAAAATCATAAATCCATAGAATAAGCAATTCAAAAACGTGATATAAGATGAATTTTAGTTATAAGTTGATTCGATTCTGCATCCTTTTTATTCTGGTCGCTTTGTTTTCAAGCCTAAACGGGAATGCCAAAGATTTTTATGTTTCTCCTTCAGGGAACGACAAAGGAAATGGAACGCTGAAAAAACCGTATGCCAGCATTGCATACACCCAAACCAAAGTCAGGGAATATAAACAGGCCAATCCAAATGAAGCCATTACGGTTTACTTAAGGGGAGGAAAATACTACTTATCGGAACCCATTGTTTTCACGGCAGACGACAGTGGTTCGAAAGGAGCGCCAATCACCTATAAAGCATATAAAAATGAAGCGCCCCAGGTACTGGGTGGTGTGGAGCTTACAGGCTTGAAATGGGAAAAATACGATGATAACATTTACAAAACCCAGGCACCGGAAGGACTGGTATTCGAAACCTTGTTTATCAATGGCAAACAACAGGTGCTGGCCCGTTATCCAAACTATACAGAAAATGCACCGGCTTTCAACGGGATTGCGGCAGATTGTCTGTCCAAAGAACGGGTGGCTACCTGGGAAGATCCGACGTATGGATATTTTCATGCCATGCATAAAGCACGCTGGGGAGGTGTTCACTATCAGATAACCGGGAAGAAAAATGATCATGAAGTGCTGCTTGAAGGAGGTACCCAAAACAACCGCGGCAGCAGTCAGCATGCCGAATACCGTTTTGTGGAAAATATTTTTGAAGAACTGGATACCGTTAATGAATGGTATTTAAACCGCAATACATTTGAACTCTTTTTCTATCCTGAAGAAGGGCTTGATTTGAATAATGCCGAAGTGGAGGTGGCTGCCCTGGAGCAGCTCTTTGTCTTCGATGGCAGCATGGAAAACCCGGTGAAATATGTTTCCCTTGAAGGACTTACCCTCAAACGCACCATCCGTACCTTTATGAAAACGGCCGACCGCCTGCTGCGCAGCGACTGGACCATCTACCGTGGCGGCGTGGTTCATTTC
>JBFHER010000212.1:0-6928 GCA_041584055.1 Bacteroidales bacterium | reverse complement strand
GTGTTGTTTATTCCCTATGCAGGCGTCACCTTTAGCTGGGATGACTATGAAGCAAAAGTTCAGGAAAGTCTTACAAATATAGATATCAAGGTCAAAGGTATTCACCGTTTCGATGATCCAATAAAAGCCATTGAAAAAGCGCATGCAATAATGGTGGGTGGTGGCAACACATTTCAACTGGTTGCTACAATGCAAAAGAACAATTTGTTTGATGTTATTCGCAAAAAGGTTGCAAACGGAATGCCATATATAGGATGGAGTGCGGGATCTAATGTAGCATGCCCTTCAATGAAAACAACAAACGACATGCCTATCATGGAACCGCAAAGCTTTGATACTTTAAACCTTGTACCATTTCAGATCAATCCTCATTATTTGGATGCAAATCCCGAAGGACATGCTGGTGAAACCCGTGAACAGCGAATCATTGAATTTTTAGAAGTCAACAAAAACAAAACAGTTGTCGGCCTCAGGGAAGGCACCATGCTTAAAATAACAGAAAATACGATTAACCTTATTGGCTCCAGGAGCTGCAGAATCTTCAGATATAACGAAAATCCCATTGAGTTAAACAACACTGATGATTTAGCATTTTTATTAAGAACATAAAACATGGAATTATTAAACAACTCTTACTTTGTGCTATTCCTGATCATAGCACTTGGTTACTTATTGGGTAGAATTACAATTGCCGGTATCTCTCTGGACGTATCTGCGGTACTTTTTGTTGCAATCTTTTTTGGACACTATGGATACGTGGTTCCGGATATACTTCAAAAAATTGGACTGGTCCTTTTTATTTTTTCGATTGGAATGCAAGCGGGACCGGGCTTTTTCGGAACATTCAAGAAACAAGGGCGTAATTTTGCTGTTTTTGCACTGGTGCTCATTGGAAGTGCCGCTGTTATAACCTGGGTGTGTACATTGGTTTTTAACATCGATATGAACATCGCAATCGGTCTGCTCACAGGAGCTCTTACCAGCACGCCTGGTCTGGCTGCAGCCATCGACAGTACGCAATCACCGGAAGCATCCATCGGCTATGGTATCGCATATCCTTTTGGTGTTATCGGTGTTATACTTTTCATACGCCTGCTTCCAAAACTCTTAAGACAGACCACTGCAGATGCGGAAAAGGCTTACAAAGATGAAATGCTTGAAGATCATCCCATCATCACAAAAAAGAATTTTAAAGTTGAGAACACCAAAGCTGTCGGGAAATCTTTATCCGAACTGCGCATTCGCAGGATGACCCAGGGTGTTGTTTCCAGAATCATGCGCGATGGAGAAGCATTTGTTCCAACTCCGGATTCTGTGCTTCAAATGGGAGATATTATAAAAGTGGTTGGCCCGGAGGAAGCCATGCTTAAAATTGAACTGTTAATTGGCAGTGAGACAAGCACTGAGATCCCGCTTGCAGGAAAGTATGATGTTCAAAAAATTCTTGTGAGTAACAAGGAGGTTATGAACAAGACAGTTAAGGAATTGAATTTGTTGCAGAATTACAATGCAACCATGACACGCATCCGCAGAAGTGGCATTGACATCACGCCCCAACCTCACACCCGTCTGCAATTAGGTGATAAAATAATCATTGCTTGCGACAAGGAGAACATGAAACAGGTGGCAAGGATTCTCGGCAACGATGATAAACGTCTTTCTGATTCAGATTTATTACCCGTGGCACTTGGCATTGTCATTGGCGTATTGATTGGAAAAATATCTTTAAACTTTTCAGACTCATTCACGTTTAGCCTGGGGTTAACTGGCGGCGTGCTAACCACGGCTCTTGTGTTAAGTAACATTGGAAAAACTGGCAAAATAGTCTGGGCCATGAGTGGATCTGCCAACCAACTCTTACGTCAGTTGGGATTGCTGTTCTTTCTGTCTGCAGTTGGAACAAAAGCTGGTGAAAGTCTGGTGGAAACATTTGAATCCTACGGCATGTTACTGTTTGGTGTTGGAGCAATAATTACTATATTCCCGATGATCATTGCCGTGATTTTCAGTCGTTTCAAAAAGAATTTTAATATATTAAGTCTCATGGGCGCATTAACCGGAGGAATGACCAGTACACCCGGACTGGCAGCCACTACTTCCATGAGCGATAGTGATGCCCCACAAATTGCATATGCCACCATTTATCCTGTGGCAATGGTATTACTTATAATCTTTGTCCAGATATTGAGCTTTTTATAATCTTTTGTCTATTTTTGAAATTATCACAAAAATGAGCGCATGGCAACTGAAGAAAATATGATTCTACGTACAGAAGACCTGGTTAAAGTTTATCGAAAACGGACAGTTGTAAACAAGGTATCCATTGAGGTAAAACAGGGCGAAATTGTTGGCTTACTGGGACCAAACGGTGCTGGCAAAACAACGTCGTTTTACATGACTGTTGGACTAGTAACACCCAATGCCGGACGCATATTTTTGAATGATGAGGACATCACTAAATTGCCTGTATACAAACGTGCTCAAAAAGGATTGGGCTATCTGGCCCAGGAAGCGTCGGTTTTCAGAAAAATGTCTGTGGAAGATAATATCCGATCCGTTTTGGAGATGACCAAACTTTCAAAACAGAAACAAAAAGAAAGGGTTGACAGTCTCATAGAAGAATTTGGACTGGGGCACATCCGTAAGAATAAAGGAGATCAGTTATCCGGAGGAGAAAGAAGACGTACAGAAATTGCAAGGGCACTGGCCATTAGTCCAAAGTTCATTCTGCTTGATGAACCCTTTGCAGGAGTTGATCCCATCGCTGTTGAAGACATTCAATCCATTGTTGCACAACTAAAACATAAAAATATTGGTATACTGATCACGGATCATAATGTGCATGAAACCCTAAAAATCACGGACAGATCTTACCTTTTGTTTGAAGGTAAAATTTTAAAAGCCGGTTCTGCCGAGGAACTTGCAGAAGATGAAATGGTTCGTAAAGTATATTTGGGTGAAAATTTTGAACTACGCAGATAATATTTGACAGAATGAAACACCTTTGCTTCTTTATACTAATTGCTTTGTTCATCCAGCCTGCCATGGCAAAAAAAAAGGAACAGGCCCAATGGATAACGGCAACGACTGACAAATTAAATGCCGAACAGCCACAATATTTTTATTATCGTAAAACATTTAAAGTAAAAAAGCCACCCCTGCAGTTAATGTTAAAGGTATTGTCTCTCAACACCTATGAAACATGGATAAATGGGGTGCCGGTAATATTTGATGGCAAGAGCAGAAACGCAGATGGAGAATTAATTTCTGACACGCTTTGGTTAAAGAATTACGTCATCAAAGGCGAAAATTGCATAGCCATCAAAACAAAATGCTTACCTGATGACAAACCGTCATTGCTTGAAGGAATTTATCTGGAACTTGTTTCAAAGGATAGCTTACATATCATCAGTGACGAATCGTGGATAAGTGGTAAAAACGAAGCACTTAAGATCCAATCCGGTCAGGAATTTAAAATCAATTACAATGCTTCAAACGATGTCTTTTCCGGTTTCAATGAATACAGGTATTCTGCTCAGGTAAGAGGCAAAGATCATTGGCTTCCCGTAAATGTGTTGGCGGAAGCACCGGTGGTTCCCGACGAATGTAAACCTGCTAAACTTGTAAAATCAGAACGTACACACAGATACACGGGTATCGAGTTACCAAAATTTTTAAAAGAAGCTGAAGTAATCCAATGGAAAATTGATTTTCAAAAGCCAGTCTATTTTGGGTTTAAAGTTGAAAGCATCGGGAGTAAAAAAGTGACCGTATTGCTTAACACGGTTGAAAAAGGGCTGATTGAGCTGACATATCTCACAAAAGAAGGTGTACAGGAATTTGTTATTGACATGCCTCTTACAATAAGCGATGCCAGCATTCAATTACCTGTTTACATGAAGGTTAACAGCATCTTTTTCAAAGAACTTCAGAATTGAAAAAGAAGTTATTAAAAGCAAGTCGGAAATTTGTTCGACACCAATGCGAAAAACAGGAATCCGGTCATGATTGGTGGCACATTGTACGCGTTACTAATTTAGCACTAACCATTGCAAAGACAGAAGCATGTGATCCGTTTATTGTTGAAATGGGTGCTTTATTCCATGATATAGCAGACACTAAATTCAACGCTCACAAGGATGGTGATGCTGCAGTAGTTATCCGTGAATTTCTGTTATCATGCAATGCTGACGAAGCCACCATATCTCAGGTAATTCATATTGCAAATTCTGTTTCCTTTCGGAAGAGTATCGGGACGAATATCCAACTGAATCCAGAACTGGCAGTGGTTATGGATGCCGATCGTCTGGATGCAATTGGAGCTATCGGAGTTGCTCGTGCATTTAGTTTTGGAGGGTATAAAATGCGTCCTTTTTACGATCCTGACCAGAGCCCCATCCTCGAAATAACCGCCGATACCTACGAAAAACGCAAGTCTACAACCATCAATCATTTCTATGAAAAACTGCTTCTTTTAAAAGATCGCATGAACACAGAGACAGCCAGGAAGATGGCAGAACAACGTCATCATTTCATGATGATGTACCTGGATCAGTTTTACGATGAGTGGAAAGGCTTGAAATGATTCCGGAGCTGACATCTCACGTTTTGAATGCTTTGCGATAATTACATTTCAATCAGGTTTGCTTATTGGTTCGCATCAATTACCTTTGCAAAAAATATAAAAACATGGCATTGATAAAAAAAGTCAGAGGATTTATTCCGGAGATTGGTGATGATTGTTTTTTGGCCGAAACAGCAGTTATTATTGGTGACGTAGTGATGGGAAAAGGATGCAGTGTGTGGTATGGTGCCGTTTTGCGTGGTGATGTTAATTCTATTCGTATTGGCAACAAAGTCAATATACAGGATGGGTCTGTACTTCATACACTTTATGAAAAATCCCAAATTCACATAGGAGACAATGTTTCAATCGGTCATAATGTAACCATCCACGGAGCGACCATAGAAGATGATGTTTTAATTGGAATAGGTGCAACTGTTCTTGACAATGCGGTGATCGGTAAAAATTCAATCATTGCAGCTAATTCTCTTGTACTTACGGGAACCATTGTGGAAGCCAACAGCATTTATGCCGGTGTGCCCGCAAAAAAAGTAAAGGACATTGATCCTAAACAAAGCAGTGAGATGATCCATAAAATAGCCAATAACTATAAGATGTATTCCGATTGGTACAAAGAAGAAGGCAGCTGGTAATTTAAGCTGCTAAAATGGCTGTACAAAAACAATCACAAATGGTGAAAGATGAATGGGAGTCACAATTCAGAATATCACACAACAGGCAAATAGCATCTCAGCTAAAGGCCTTCAACAAAAACACTGCTACAAAATAAATTTCAGGACGAAAAAAAAGCCCCGCAAATGCGGAGCTTTTTCAATCGTTTGAAAAATACTTCAACTGTTCAGGAATGCATCAACCTCATCGGCTGAATCCCTTCCGGCGGCTATAGCTCGAACCACCAAACTGGCACCTGATGCAGCATCACCAGCAGCAAAAACCTTCGCTTTGCTGGTATTGTATTTATTGTCAACTTTGATATTTCCTCTGTGATCCAGTTCAAGACCCAACTCTTTCACCAATCCTTCATGAATGCAGTGAACAAATCCCATGGATAAAAATGCCTTATCCGCGTCTATGAGTCTTTCTGAATTAGGCATCTCTGTCATTTCCATGCGGCCATCGCTGTTTTTGCGCCAGTCAACAGAAACCACTTCAATTTGTTTCAGTTTACCGTTTTCACCGATGAAACGTTTTGTGGCCAATCCCCATTCACGTTCACATCCCTCTTCGTGTGAAGAAGATGTACGCAGCACCTCCGGCCAATAGGGCCATGGGTTTCCAAATCCTCTTTTAACAGGAGGTTTCGGCAAAATCTCTATTTGACGAACACTTTTCGCTTTTTGTCGGACAGATGTTCCAACACAGTCACTACCGGTGTCTCCACCCCCAATCACAACCACATTTTCACCCGTTGCAAGAATCCTGTCTTCATCCGCAACTTTATATCCACCAACAACTTTATTTTGCTGAGTTAGAAAGTCCATCGCAAAATGTACGCCATCAAGTTCGCGCCCTTCAACGGGCAAATCACGAGGCTTCATGGCTCCAATGGCCAAAACAACAGCATCATAGTCCTTTAACAGATCTTTACCTTTCACATCTTTTCCAACTTCAACATTGGTTTTAAATTCGATGCCTTCACCAAGCAAAATATCAAGACGACGGTCAATGACACTTTTTGCCAGCTTAAAATCAGGAATACCATAACGCAACAGTCCACCAACTTTGTCATCACGTTCAAACACAGTCACATTGTGTCCAAATTTGTTCAAACGTTCAGCCACGGATAAACCTGCAGGGCCACTACCAATCACTGCAATTTTTTTATCGGTTCTGACTGCAGGTGGTTGAGGCACGACGAAACCCAGATCAAAGGCTTTATCAGCAACGGCACATTCGTTTTCGCGAATGGTAACCGGTTCCTCGTGAATATTAAGCACACATGATTTCTCGCACAATGCAGGACAAATCCGTCCTGTAAATTCAGGAAAGGCGTTCGATGATGCTAAAATATCGTAAGCTTCTTTCCAGTTTCCTTTATATAATTCGTCTTGCCACTCTGGAATTTTACTGTGTACAGTACATCCCCAATGACAAAATGGAACACCGCAATCCATGCAGCGTGATGCCTGCAGCATACGGTCCTTTTTATTCAGTATTTGTTCTACTTCACTGAAATCTCCGACTCTATCGGCTATAGGACGGTATCCGGCGGCTTTGCGTTCCACTTCCAAAAAACCTTTTGGATTTCCCATAATTTTATTTTTTAGAGGTCTCCCCCACTAATTAACTTATTTACAATTACTCACGCACCGATGGAGTGTCCTCACTTAATTTTAACTTAAG
>JBFHER010000211.1:0-6976 GCA_041584055.1 Bacteroidales bacterium | reverse complement strand
GTCTAAAGGATAATTCTCGGTATACCTCTCCCGGGGTGATCCCTCCATTCCTCCATTGTCGGAAGTGAAAATAATGTAGGTATTTTCAATCAGCTTGTGTCCTTCCCATCGAGGATCATCGGTTGTTTCTAGATAAGTAAGCACCTGTCCAATGTAATCATCCAACATCTCGACCATCGCGCCATAGTAAGGGTTATTTTGTCCTTTCACCTGTAGATAGCCAGGATCTGTAGGAAAGGGAATATTCATTTTCTGACAATATTTCTCCAACAATCTTTTTGATCGTGTTTGTATTGGAGCATGCACCAGCCAGGTGGCATAGTACAGGAAAAAAGGCTGTTCTTTCGATTGTTCCATAAACGCAATTGCATTCTCGTTATTTGGATCTTTTGGAAAGCCATGCTCATCTATTCGATAAGGATCATCCGGGTTATTGGTCGAAAAATCAGAGATACGGTCAGGTTTCATCCCGCTTGTCACCCCTCTGTCAGAAATTGAAAAATCGAAGCCATGATCTTTGGGTTGAGGGTATGCGTGATGGTCAATTGAGATGTGCCATTTCCCAATATGACCAGTAACGTATCCATTTTCACTCAAAACTTCAGGGATAATCGTCTCTGATATTGGCAATCGACCGCTATACCAGGGTGTAATTGTTTTAGAAACTTTTTCAACGTTTGGCATAGGAGGTTGACCACCCACAACATGTGTCCGTTGTAAACGAGCAGGGTGCTTCCCTGCAAGAATGGCTCCCCTGCTAGGTGCGCATGTAGCTGCAGGTGAATAAGCTTGCCAGAATTTTACACCATGCGTTGAAAACTTATCGATATTGGGTGTTTCATATGGACAAGGATCATCTATGTCGTAACAACCAAGATCTTGCCATCCCAGGTCATCAGCCAATATCAAGACCACATTGGGTTTTTCAGGTCGAGGTGCGTTACAGGCAGTAAAACTCACAAACAATAGCAAAACTATTCCAATTCTACACATATTCTTATTTTTAAGTATCTTCATTTGACTAAGACTATAATTGATTCGTTTAATTCTTAATAATTTTTGCAGTTGCAACTTCTTCCTTTACTAAAATCTTTACCAAATATATACCAGGTAACAAGCCACCTAGTTCTATCGTCTTTTTACCCTCGGTAACATTTCCAGACAAAAGCGTTTTACCGCTAATGCTTAAAACTTCAAATTTCGCCATTGAACCCTTGTTCAAATCAATTGAAAGTACATCGTTTATGGGATTCGGATATATTTTGATCTCATTTTTGAAATGACTGTATACGCCTGTTTCTACTGACATATGCAGGGTTAAAGTTGTGTCCATTGAAAGGGATACCGAGCCTGAATCGACAAAATAATTATCCTTGCTTAAGATGAAATCATAGTCTCCATAGTCAAGAACAAGCGAATGGCTTCCCAGTGCGTCTGTTTCATAAATAGAATCATTGATCGAAATCAAAACGGAAGGGATATTATCATTTGTTGCTGCATCTTTTACCTGAAAATGCAAGTTAAAACGTTCCTTAGCCATCTGCAAAGCAATGACCGTGTCTTTCGTCACACTTAAGGTTTGATTAAGTGTATGGTAGCCTTTTTTCCTTAAAGAGAAAGGATACTCACCTGCAGGAAGTTCTATCTTAAATTCTCCGACAAAATTCGAAGTATAGGTAAGATCATTCATAAAAAGACTTGCAAGCGTGATGCTATCATTCGTGGCATCATCAAAAAGATTTATTGAAATCTTTTTCTTCTCAACCAGGATCTTTGACTCTGCGACTGTTACCTCAGCCAGGTTCAAGGCACCGTTACCATTCAGCTGGACTTTAACAAAACGCCCCTCAACGCCTCCGGCATCTGTTGTTACTGAAGGGTCGGGATAAGTTGTATAAATAGTGGAGTCTACAACAGCACTATCCTCATCGAGCACATACACCGTAAAATCAGATAATCTGGCTATGGCAGAAGCATCCGTTCTGTTGTAAACCGTGATCTCATCAATGCGATAATTGGCGCCTAAATCCACCTGCCACCAGGGTTTATATTCTGGAGAAGTATGCGTTACCGATCCAGCACCAAATGCTCCGTTTGTAGTACCATCGATTGCCCGAGAGGCAACTCCTCCGTGTAGGGTCGATGACTGTGTTGCTGTCCCTGCTAAAGCCAGGTTTGCAATGGCTTTGTTTTCGTCAACCGGATTCTCAATCCATTTTATTGAAGCTGTTTTTGTATCCGTATTTACCCAAACACTGGCATTCTCAAAGACACGCGTAAATTCCCATCCATTTCGTTTATAGGCACCTAATGGAGCACCCAATGGTTTTGAAAATTCAGGGTAATCTACCAAGGCGCCTCCGTCATATAACTGAAAGCCCCAGCCATACTGAAGGTAGGAATAAGGTTGAGCACCTATTAGAAATACAGCGTGGTAATATTCTAGTCTATCTTTCGACAATTGCTTCATATAGGCTGTTTTCTCTGCACGTGACATATCATCAACTTCTGATCCAGCCTCCAGGTTAACACCAACACGGAAAATTGATGCTTTATTGTCTTTGGCAATCTTTGCCATATCCGCCCATGTCACAAGCAACTCCTCCTTGCTTAAAAGATCTAATTTGTAATGTTCAAACATCGTCGCATCACAAGAAGGCCAAAGGTGATCTTTCTTGTGATGCCCGTTGCCAATGATAAATTTATTTGGTAGTCGTGACCTAAGATTGGCCATCATTTCTCCCATCGCAGGGTCTACGACAGCTTCTCCACCTTCATGGTACCAGTAAAGACCTGAACTCTGATCGATAAAAACACCATCACAACCAGCATCTTCTACTCCTGTGGCAACTGTTTCAACCCACCAGGTACGTAATGCCGGATTTAAAACATTCCAACCGTAAGTACCATTGCGATCAAATAGTTCTCCTGTTGCCTGATCAATAACAAGATAGCTTTTGAGTATTGGGTAATCATCAATATGCTCTGCAGTAAAATATTGGCAATATGAAGTAAATGGCCAGGCCCAGGATGAGTTAAAATAAAACAGTACTTTATTGCTCGAATCAAGTTCATGAAACTTTGTTGCCTCATATTTTGCCCCGAGCTCGGCAAATCCAAGTTCCGATCCGCCATGTGATTTTTCGATACAAATAAAATCAGTATTGCTATTTATAAAAGCTCTCTCGGAGTCTGAAAGCAAATTGCCATCACCAAACATATTGTATTGAGGGGTCTTGTCCCAGCTAAAATTTGGGTAATAGCTTTTCGGTACAAACATACTGCCATCGCTATTGTACAGGGTTTGTGCCCTAAGAAAAAGCGGCATAAATGTGACAAAAACAATGAATGCAATAAGGTTTTTAGTCATAACATTGTATTTAATAAATAATCTTTACCAGGTCTGGCAGGTGTGTTTGCATTCCTGGATCAACAAATATATTAAGGGTATTTTCATGATATTCAAAAGCGATTGACTCACCTGTTCTTAATAAAGAAACAGAAACAGGTGGATCAAGATCGTGGATAATCACCCTTCCTTCATCATTTGGAAGTGAGTAGAAAATGTTACCCCGTTTCGTAGTAAAGTTCTCCGTTTTATCCAAAGTTGGAAGTGGCGCGTCCAAATCAACATCGTAGATAGCCTCACGCGAGTGTTTCATCCACCCGGCCATTTCATCACAAACATCGTAATACCATTCCATCATCTCACCATTGCCTCGTGGGGGAATATTAACAAGCAAATTGCCACCTAAGGAACGACAGCGCACGAGTTCCGTTAGTAATTTATTGGTGTCCCAATGGTTGGTTTCACATTCAATGCCATAATGCCAATTGGGCGTAAAACTGTTTTCCGATTTTTGGCATGACTCCCACCACCAGCCACATTCGTTGGTAACCTTCAAATTCTCACTTGCTCCCTGATGGATGCCTTCGGGTGTGGCGATATTCCCTCGCGCCACAAAGACATTGGGCTGCATAGCGCTTAATTCTTCTTCACTCATGGCCACACTCCCGTCCCACCAAACAATGTCGATTGGGCCGTAATTCTGCATAAGCTCGCGCACTTGTCCTTTTGCTTCTTCTTTTTCGGCAGCCCGCACCTCATCTGTTCGAGGTGGTAATTCATCCACCTTCTCGTGTTTATAGTTAATCGTATATTCTTTGCTATTGGGATGTTCAAACTCTCTGCTTTCATAATCAAAATGCCAATTCGGACCCGAATAATAAAAGCCAATACGCATGTCGTGTGCACGTGAGGCTTCAACATAGTCTTTTATTAAATCCCGACCGTCCATATACTCTCCAGTGTCCCAGGTACTATGTTTACTTGGCCATAAAGCGTAACCATCATGATGCCGCGTGGTGAGAACAGAATAGCCAAAGCCGGCTTTTGCAGCTGCCTCCATCCATCTATAAGGATCATATTTTTCAGGATTCCAGGTTTCTGCCACCTTGAACATTTCGCTTGCTGGTTCCATGTAGCGTCCTGCTTTTTCTTTTTGTTCTGACCACATGACTGCCCAGGCATCACCGGTATTTGGATTGGCACTCGGTAAGCCCCAATGCAGAAACAGTCCAAGGCCTGATTTCCGAAACCATTCCCATTCGGGATGGTCTTTGGCAGCAATCACTTTCCCGGCTCTTAACTTGTTATGAAGGTTTTCCCTGGCCCAAACGCGCAATTCTTCAGGCGTGCGATTGAGCCAGGGTTTTTCGTTTCTTTGCTGATGATTTGCCTGATCAACAGCAAAAGGGTCTTCTGCAAGTTTTGGGTCCTGAGCCCTTAGATCCTGCATGCTCAACAAAAAAGAAAGTATTGTGATTAAAACGCTTGACCCAAATATGAATCTTGATTTTTTCATTCATTAATGTTTTTCTGAATGCATTCTATTTTCCTTTAATAATTTGCATTTCGTTAATTGTTCCGCGCCACCAAACATTCATTTAATAAACACCATGCAATTTATCGATTCACAAAGCAATCGATCATTCCACTTTTGCATCCACAAGTGTTGTTTTCAATCATGACATTGCGAATAGTAGATTCATCGTGTTCCCTTTGTGCACAATCAAATAGCTTGCGATTTTAACTCATTTGCTGTTCAAAATCGCTCTCAAATAAACCAAATCAATGCTCAAATAGCCCATTATCGATTCTTATGGCACCATTGAAATCAACATAAAATTTAAAATAGTAAACTTGACAAGATACTCCTCTCTGTTTTTTGGATGCCACAGCAAAAAAGTGTTTGGCAAATGGTGATATGCAGGATCATTTGCACATAAAGCACAACCAACTTGCAATTACAGGATATCATAGAATTAAAATAGCAAACTTTAAAAGGCTGATTATTTCAAACATTCACAGATGCTATCCACTTTATTAATCATCAGAAGAAAACCTGATATTCATATTTGACTCATATGCCGAATTTCAAAATTGAATACAGCTATTCTTTTTTAAGCATCTTGCCAACTTCCTTTAAAATATCCATCGAGGCTTTAGGTACTTCTCCATTACCATCGGGACCTATATTGAGTAAAAAATTACCCCCCTTGCCATTGATGTCTTTTAGTTTCTCATAAACAACTTCTGGGCTTTTCCAGTTTGTATCTTTTTCTTTAAATCCCCACGAATTGTTCATTGTGTAACAAGCTTCCCAGTAGTGATCAAGCGATTCCCCCGGATGTTTCTGTTCCGGTGTTCCAAAATCTTTTTTAAAAGTCTTACGCTTAGACACTCGATTGTTGATGATAATATCCGGTTTTAACGCACGGATGTACTGGTACAAATCGTCGCCATCCTCCAAAGTCCAGTAATCGGCCCAATCTCCGTCAAACCATAAAATATCCGTATCATAATTTTCAATCAATTCTTTGATCTGATTTTTCATATATTGCACGTACCCGGCTTTTTCACCCGGATTAAATTGTGGGTTTTGCCAACTTTTGCGTGTCACCTCTTTTGCGTTATTATCGGGGATATTGTGGGAAGGATGGTTCCAGTCGATAATGCTGTAATAGGTTCCAAAACGAATGTCATGTTTTTTACATGCGTCCGCTAATTCTTTAATAAAATCACGTCCTTTTACAGGTGTGTTGGCAATATCATATTCAGTATATTTCGAATCCCACAAACAAAAACCTTCGTGGTGTTTTGTTGTAATTACCAGATACTTCATGCCTGCCTTTTTAGCCAGTTTTACAATTTTATTTGCGTTAAACTTTTCGGGTGACCAGGTCTGAATCAACTTAATATAGTCCGACTTTGGGATTTGCTGGTTTGCCTGAATCCACTCGGCATATTTCCCTTCATCATTTCCTTCATAAATACCGCCAAGTTGGCTATACAAACCAAAATGAATAAACATGCCGTATTTTGCATCGGTGAACCACTTCATACGTTGAGCAAAATCGTCAGGGGATTCTTCCAGATAGTTTACTTGACATGTTGCTGAAACTGCCATTACAAACAGAATAAAAGTCGAGATTAGATGTTTCATTTTTTTTATGTTATTAAGATATATCAAATATTAATTTTTAATTGGCTGGCACAAGCGCCAGCCCCTCTTGAATAAAGTCGCTTCTCTTTTCGTTTTTTTGATCTTTGAGCATTCCTGAAAAAAATATTGCGATGTGTGTCTTTTTTCATTTTAATCCAAAACCGGCTAACACTTTCTTCACACAATTTAAAATCCGTTTATCGGCTGCTTTGGGATTGTTGATTGCAATATAATCGTTTTTCGACAAACGCCGTTCCATCTTCAAACTTAACTTTCAGGATAAGCACAGAATTCAAACCAGCAGGCAGCTTTGATTCATGCGTCAAGCCCTCAACATTTTCAGTTAAAATAATCTTTCCGCTAAGGTCAAAAAGAGTCACACTACGCATCTCCTTTTGCGCTACAATCATCAGCAAATCGTTTTCAGCTTTGGGATAAATCTTAATTTTCGCAGTCTCATTTTTATGCAG
>JBFHER010000210.1:0-6993 GCA_041584055.1 Bacteroidales bacterium | reverse complement strand
TAAATCTTGAATTTGACATTATCGGAAAGTATCTGAGCAAGATGATGACTTATCAATAAGCTCATAAACATTCTGGATTATTTTTTACGCTCATGTGTGGACATATCCGGACAGGCTTATTATTTGTTTTATTGATACAAACCGGCGCAATTAGTGCTGCGAATTATTCTCATGAGCGCATAATATAACTAAACGAAGGAACAGGTATGACCGTCATTGAGGATCGTATTTTCACAAACAAGGACTTTATTGCAAATGGACTTGACAAAGGGAGGTATGAATACTGCACATTTAAAAATTGTAATTTATCAGGGATAAATCTATCGGGGGTTGATTTCATAGAATGTTCTTTTTCCGGCTGTGATTTAAGTAATTGCACTTGTGGAGGAACGGTATTGCGCGACACAAAATTTACTGAATGTAAACTGATTGGTTGGTTATTTCACAATTGTCATCAACTTATCTTTTCAGCGCAGTTTATTAACTGTCAATTAGACTACTCTTCTTTCTTTACGATTAAACTTAAAAACACTTCATTCTCAGAATGCAGGTTGACTGGCGTTGATTTTACAGAAGCATCTCTTGAAAATGTTGCGTTGGATGAGTGCGATCTGTCTGACGCAATATTTTACCAGACTGATCTCAGAAATGCTGACTTTTCGTCTGCTAAAAATTATCAAATCAACCCACAAATAAATCGTACAAATAAAGCCAGGTTTTCTTACCCATCCGTTTTAGGATTACTGGCGCATTTGGACATTGTGGTTGAATAGCGACATGTTAATCAATTTATTCTGAAACGCTTAAACCATTTTATATCATTCAAAAAGCAACATGAGTATATTCAAAGACCTGAATAAAAACGAACTACGCACTTTCAGACTACACCTGTTCTATAGCAGCATTGACGGTTTTGCCCAGGGAGCTTTGCTTTTGAATGAATTTATTTTTATCAAATCACTGAAAGGATCAAACGTACAGTTGGCCTTTTTATTCCAATTCAGCATGGTTGTTTTTCTGTTTGCCATGCTTGCCAATGAGGTGCTGCGACGCTACACCAACCGAAAATCACTTTTACGCATCATCGGGATATGTACACGTTTGCCACTGGTAGGATTTGCATTTTTTCCAAATGTAACGGGACAGGGATTAGCGGCTGAATTCCATTATTTGTTTTTGGGGGTTTTCCTTTTGTTTTACATTTCAAAAATTGCGGTGCTTCCATCTATCAATCAATACCTGCGAGGTAATTACACCCAGAAAAACTTTGGAAAACTATTCAGTTATTCGGTAAGTGTTCAGAAAGTAACGATGATGATTGCTACTTTTTTAACAGGCTTATTACTGGATTTTAACCCAAATTCCTACAAGGTATTTTATCCAATGGTAGGCATACTGGGTGTCATTTCAATCTTCCAGTTGACCAAAATAAATTTCATTCAGCAGCAGGTTGAAATCACCAAACCCTTGTGGAGTGCTGTTGCTGATTCTTTTAAACGTGTTTTTCAAATACTCAAAAACAATATCCCATTTCGTCATCTGGAGATTGGATTTATAATTTACGGCTTTGCCTGGATGAGTACCCATGCGGTGGTCACCATTTTTTATGAAAGAGCCCTTCATCTGAATTATTCCAGTGTTGCCTTTTACAAAAATGCTTTCAATCTGGTTGCAATTGCCTTTTTGCCATTGTTTGGAAAACTCATTGGGAAACGTGCCCCCCGTCGTTTTGCAGTCATCACTTTTGGCTCTCTGCTTCTGTTCATTCTATTTACCGGATTAACAGAATATTACAACGCTTACACCGAACTCTGGGGAATCAAACTTTATTACATGTTACTCATTGCTGTTCTATTTAACGGCATATTTATGGGCAGTATGCCATTGTTGTGGGGCATTGGCAGCAGTTATTTTTGCAAACCTCATGAAGCGGCTGATTATCAGTCTGTACACCTGTTTTTAACCGGCGCCAGGGCGCTGTTTGCACCGATCATTGGAATCAAGTTATATGAGTGGTACGGTTTTAGCTTCACCTATTTATCCGGCATCGTATTGCTGCTTATTTCCATTGGCTTAATGCTTTGGTCTAATCGCAAGCATCCCAAAGAGGAACGTTAAAGAGGCTAAAAAAAGGGTCTGACAGGGAAAAAAAACGGAGAATTCCTTTGCAATTAAGGGTTGGCTTATGGTATCAGAATAACAAAAGCAACGTACACCAGCCCAAGCGCCATAAAAATACTCAATACTGTCTTTGCTCTTTTGTTCGTCATAAAATGCCTTATGCCAACGCCAAACAAGGCCCACACCGAAACCGCACTAAAAGTAATGACAGATAAAACAAAGGCTGATAAAACGATCCAGGACCAGTGATCCATAAACCCACTGAAAAAAGTGGAGTAAACCGTCATCCCATAAAAAATGGCTTTTGGATTTACCAATTGCAGCAATACACCATCTAAATACCTTGGACTGACGGCATTTTTTGTTTCTGCTTCATAATTAACCTTAAGCGTTTTGTAAGCCAGATAAAGTATGTAAGCGGATCCTATGTAGCGAAGATATGCCATTGCCTGAGGCAATACATTGCTGAGCCCAAAAGTAAACCATGCACAAAGCAGCATCAACAAAAATACCCCGGTCCAAATTCCAAGAATATATTTAAAGGTCCCTTTGTATCCCAGGTTCATGCTAAAGGCCATGCTTGAAATATTATTCGGTCCCGGTGTTGAGGAAGTAACGGTTGTGAACAATAAAAAGGGGATTACCTCCAGTGCCATACAGAAAAAGGATTGAATTGTAAATCAAAATGCAAATGAACAAATAAATTGCAAACAAGCAAAAATCAAAATTTGCAAAAAATATTTTTTGGGGATGCAACCTTTTTTCAAGAATACCTCTCTTTAGTAGTACAAGTCATAACTGTTAGAGTTAACAGCTCCTGTTCGCAAGGGAGATAGTTTCAATTATTATCAATAAAATGCCACATGCCAGTGTGGCATTTTAAGTTTACATTATTCTGACTTTCTTCAATTCCTTGCTGCCATCCTCAAAGTTTATTTTCATAAGGTATGTTCCCTTATTCCAGGACTGCAAATCCAACTGGACAGATTTGGTAAGTATCTTGTTGTGATATACCAATTCTCCTGCAAGCGAAAACACATCAAAAGAAGTCATGGTTTTACCGGACGAGACGTTGATTGTCTCTATTGCAGGATTTGGATATATCTTTAATTTTTCTTCCGGCTTCTCTTCTGCACTTGTGATAACTGTTTGATTGACACTTAAATAAAGTGTATAATCACCGGTTAAACCTAAGAAAAACGGAAAGACTTCAACACGCAAGGTATCGCCGGCATTCATTAAAATAGGTTCATCACTGTAGTTTTCCCACGGACCAAGAGTTGTGCCGTTAAGGTGAGCCAGCATGTGCAAAGAGGATCCTCCCTCCTGATCATTACCTTTGTCCCGCCCGCCAAGATTACTTAAATTAATCCAGGCCGTGTAGGTATAAGGCCCTTCCGGCATAACAAATTCATAAAAGTCTTTATCTTCATCCACATGAATGGAGGCAGAATCAATCGTCTTCGTAAAATAACTTCCGTTTTGTTCAAGGAAAACCACCGTTGCAATTTCAATTGAATCATTATTTTCATATTTGTCAGCTTTCGGCGGCACCGGAATCACCACAAATGGAAGCGGATTTAAGAACTGCTTGCTGTTTAATTCAAGATGATAAGCTTGTCCTTCCGGCTTCTCAAACAAGCGGAGATAATACCTTCCGGGGTATAAATCAAGCGTATCTACAAACAAAACCAAAGAAGTTGTATCGGAAGGATTCAAGCCCGAGATGTCGATAGAGTCAAGGATGGCAACCTGCCCTCCCCAACTGTTGTAAACCTCAGCCCGTACTTCGCCATTGTAAACTGAAGCACCTCCATTGGCTACATTAAGCATAACTTTTAATGAATCTCCTGTCACCGGAACAGAATCCATCAAGACAACACTATCTGTTAAAAACAAATCTCCTGCCCCCACAGACGAAGCAACCTGAATTTTAACAAAATTGGTAAAATTTCCCGGATCGACATCAATGAAATTACCGTTTTCCCTGTATAACAATGCCGCAAGATAAGCTCCGGGCTGCACATATAATTTATTAATGTGAAGCAAGGTGTCATCACCAAGGGTCTCTCCCTGGGCAAGTTTTAATCCATATTTTGCTCCAATATAGCCCACCTCAACAGTATCTTTATCAAACAGAATAAGTGACACATAACCATTGAATTCCTCAACGGAATTATTTTTTATATCAAAGGTCACATCACAAGGACTTAAGTTGTAAATGGTATCGCTTTGAAAAGAAAGCATTTTATTCAGCTCAATGTCAGAACGTTTGTAATTTGTTCTTGGCTTTACGCCGAATATACCCATCTGCCATGCATTGAATCCGCTTGGATATGCGCCCGGATTTAAAGCTGTCAATGCAAAATAACCATCGCTTGATCCGCCCCAACCCCAATTGATATGGAACTGATCGCTGGCATATCCGTCAAGAATAAAAGCATGTCCACTTCCTTTTCCAAAACCGGCATAAAGGATTGGTCTGCCAGCATCCAGCTCTGCCTGAACTTCCAATTCCCATTCAGGAAATGTTTTTGAACCTTTGGATCTTATTTCCAAAGAATTATCGTAGGCAAAATAATTTGTAAGCGCATTTCGAATCGCCCCCATGGTTGCACCACTTTGCGCCAAACCATAGTTCATTCTCACACCCACACCGCAATGGTACATCAATTCTGCGAGTGCAAACTGCTCTTCATCCGGTGATGATCCATTCAATACATCCGGCATCTTGTTCCAATCGTAATCTGCATTGAAAAACAGTACATTTTGCAATCCAAAATCATTTTCAATATACGAAAAGTAGCCTTCAGCTTTTGCAGGATGTTCATAATAGTTAAGAATTTGTGCCAAAGCTGTTGCCACACATCCAGTCACCGCATGATGTCCACTTTCAGGATCCTGAGGACACAAAGCATTATAATAAGGTCTCTGATTCCAGCTAGTTGTTAACATTGGAGTAACAGCAGAGCTCATGCCAGTTGATTTTGTTTTAACCTCCCCGGTTTTCAACTCGGCCCATACTTTTTCAAAGGAGGTATTGTCCTGCTGATTCTCTCTTGCATAAGCTATCTCTTCCCGGTACGTTTCCAACATCTCAACAAATGCATCCGGCAAAACCAAACCATCGAGCTTACCATGCATAGAATATCCGAGGATAGGTCTGGCACAATCATCTCCAGCCACAATTACAAACCCGCTTTTTTCTTCATTAAAGAAATAAAATGACGGATCTTCCATCCCTGTTGACTTCAGATTCAGTCCCACATTTCCCACCTCGATCAAAGAAATCATTCTGGAGGATTTCATATTATCCTCTATCTTAGATGACAAAAAATGCTCACCAACCAGTTTCGCTTCCTCCACAGTTACTGTTTTTCCATAAGAAAAGCACATAACAAATAAACCAATAACCAGTAAAATTACTTTCATAACATTATGTTTTAGTTTTACAAATATAAACTTTACATTGGAATTAACGAAGGAATTGTTATAAAAATGTAAATATTAACATCTCTTGCTACCCAGTCATCTATGATCTGTTTTAATGATTAACTTTGCAATTTTGTACAAAATAGTCAATTAATTTAAGTGAATTCCATCAACAAATTTGTTATTAGCATGATAAACAACACGATAAAATCAAAATTATTCATTTTCATCCCACTCTTAGGTTTAGTGCTGATTGCCATTCTTCTGTCAGGTGCTTCCGAAAGTAATATTTCCGGGACGGATGCGCCCGCTAAAAAGGACATGCCATATCAGATTACTTCGGTAAGCATTCCTAGAACTGCTTCTTTTGCAGGAGAAGAAGTCCCACTTAAGCGGGTAGATGTGCGTGAACGCCTTGACAAAGAACTACTTTCAAATTCTTACTTTCATTCCAACACAATTTTATTGATTAAACGAGCCAATTCATATTTTGAGATTATAGAGCGTATTTTAAAGGAAGAGAAAATTCCTGAGGACTTCAAGTACCTGGCATTGATTGAAAGCAGTTTAGATCCACTGGCAGTTTCACCGGCTGGTGCTGTAGGCTTCTGGCAGTTTTTAAAAAGCACCGGAAAAGAATATGGTTTGGAAGTGAATACCGAAATAGACGAACGCTATGATTTGGAAAAAAGCACCCGCGCAGCTTGTAGGTATTTTCATAAGGCCTATGAAAAATTTGGATCATGGTCGCTGGTTGCTGCATCCTACAATATTGGAATGAGACGAATCACAGACGAGTTGGAACGACAATCTGTTGATAATTACTACGATCTATTATTAGTATCTGAAACCAGTCGTTATGTCTTCCGTATTTTGGCCATTAAGGAGATCTTAAATGCACCTCAGAAATATGGATTTAAAATCAATAAAAAAGATTTATATCCGCTGATTCAGTTCAAAGAAGTTGTGGTTGCATCGGCAGTCTCTGATTTTGGAGAGTTTGCAAAACAGCATCACATTTCATACGGCATCCTGAAAAAATACAATCCATGGTTGAGGGATGGCTTTTTGACGAATTCGAAAGGCAATGAATACGTGATAAAGATACCACTTCCTGAAACCCTGGAATTCAATGATAAAAACATTAAAGTGCACCAGTCAAACTGGGTTGTAAATCCATAAACTATGAAAACGGAGGAAAAGGAGATTGATTTACTTGAAGAAGTGTCAGCGGATGGGACATCCGAGATTCAGGTTTATGGTGCACGCAGCCATAACTTAAAGAACATAGATGTTTCCATACCCAGAAATAAACTAACCGTAATAACAGGCTTGAGCGGCAGTGGAAAATCTTCACTTGCTTTTGACACAATATTTGCTGAAGGTCAGCGACGTTACATTGAAACCTTTTCTGCTTATGCCAGAAGTTTTCTGGGAAAT
>JBFHER010000209.1:0-7000 GCA_041584055.1 Bacteroidales bacterium | reverse complement strand
TATGAGGCCGGCGCAGACGCCTACCTTGAAAAACCTGTGGAACTTGAGATGTTACTGATACGAATTCGAAATCTGATTAAGCAGCGAGAGAAGTTTAAAACCGTCGTGAACTCGATGGAAATTGATTTGGAACCGGTAAAAGTTGCAGTGACACCCCAGGATCAAAAATTTGTTTTGGATGCCAAAGAACTTGTTGAAAAAAACCTGTCGGATCCTGATTTTACTGTGAAGACCCTCTCTGCTGAGTTAAACGTTACAAGCTCCATGCTGTATCGTAAAATTAAGAGCCTGGCAGGATTGCCTCCCAATGAATTTATTCGGAGTATCCGTTTAAGAAGGGCAGCACAAATGTTCCGGAATAAATCATTCACAATATCAGAAGTAGCGTTTAACTGTGGGTTTAATGACCTTGGGTACTTTGGAGTGTGCTTTAAGAAAATGTTTGGAAAAACACCCACAGAATATCAAAATGAAATGGCAAAGGAGCAGGAGTAAGCCGGATCTGCAATTTACGTGTCTTTTGCCACCTGTCAATTCTGTTAATTTTATTTAAAACGATGAGAGATATCACTCAAATTGTTTTGAATTTCATTCATGAATATTTGTAAAGGTCAGATAATCAGAGTGAAGTCTGATTGTGCAAATTGTCTCAATGATTGCATGAATAACTTTATTGTAAGCTCAAATCTTTGTTTAAGTTTGTTAAAATATGTAATGATACGTATTACTTCTAATATTGATTAAACAAAAATCTGTCTATGCAAAAAATTGGAATGATTGTTTTTTTATGCCTTTTGACAACCATGGGTTGGGCACAAAAAAAACAGGTGGCAGGACATGTTTACGACAATTTGGGTCCCGTCCCGGGAGCTTCAGTTGTGGTAAAGGGTTCTGAGACCACACAATTGGTGGGAACTATTACAGATAGTAATGGTAATTTCACAATAAGTGCCGGTCCTGAAGATGTACTTGTAGTTACTTTTATTGGGTATACAACGCAGGAAGTGACGGTAGGTGGGAGAACCACACTGCAAATAGAACTTTTGAGTGCAACCACAACCCTGGATGATGTGGTGGTGGTAGGTTATGGTGCCCAAAAGAAAGCCTCTATGGTGGCAGCCATTTCTCAAACAAAAGGAGAGGAACTGCTAAAGGTTGGGAATGTAAACACTGTGACAGAAGCCTTACAGGGAATGATGCCTGGTGTTACGTCCATTTCAAGCGGAACCGGGAAACCGGGTGCGGATGCCGGAAATATTATCATTCGAGGAATGGCAAGCTGGCAGGGAAATACACCTTTGGTTTTGGTGGATGGAGTTGAGCGTGATATGAATGATGTGGATCCTAACGAGATCGAAAGCGTGTCAGTGCTAAAAGATGGTTCGGCCACTGCAGTGTTTGGTGTTAAAGGTGCAAACGGTGTAATTTTGATTACAACAAAGCGTGGTTCTGTTTCTAAGCCTCAGGTAGGTTTCTCATCTAACTTTGGAATGAAACAACCAACTTCTTCACCTGAGTATTCCGATTATGTGACTTCCATGGAAATGTGGAATGAAGCTGCCACAAACGATAAGATGTGGGATAAGTTGATTCCTGAAAACAAAATTGAAGCATGGCGGAATGCTTATGCTACCGGCAATTATGGCCCGGACAATATTTACTTCCCCGAAGTGAACTGGTGGGATGAAGTTATTAAAGAAGTAGGTTATCAGCAACAGTACAATGTGAATGTACGGGGTGGTACTGACTTTATGAAATATTTTGCATCTCTCGGTTATTTGCAGGATGGAGATGTATACAACGGGGTAAAGAACGATGATTTTGATCCCTCATTTAACTATAAACGTTACAACTGGCGTGTAAACCTTGATCTTAACCTCACTAAAACAACTGTGTTTTCAGCTAATATGGCGGGTAAATTAGGGTACCGTCATCAGCCCGGATATCGTATTGATGGCGACGGAGAAGATGGTTACGGTCAAGAGCAGTTTTTTAATGAGCTTTACACTGCCAGCCGGAATGAATACCCTGTTCGATGGGAAAACGGGACCTATGCTGCAAACTTTGAGGGTGGAGGAAATCCTGTTATGTCCCTGAATGAGGGTGGTGAACGTGAATATAAATACTTTCAGGGCTTTCTGGATTTTAAATTAAATCAGAAATTGGATTTTATTACCAAAGGCTTGAGTGCGAAAGGTTCTTTCTCATATTCGAATAGTTCTGAATGGCAAAATAAAATCACAGCGGGTGGCTGGTCAATGGCTGCCAATGCGATTCGATACAATCGTGCCTATGATTATGCAAATCCCAATTCGGATGGTACCCTGCCATTGATTCAGGAATCTCGTTGGCCGGATGCCGAGTCCAGAATCGGACCAGTGTCTGCCTCATACGACAGTTTTAAAGGATACAATAAGAGAATATATTATGAAACAGCATTGAATTATGCGCGTACCTTCGGGGAACACGATGTAACTGGTTTGGCCTTGTTCAGCCGCCGTGAAAGTAAACCTGGATCCTATGAAGTACAGAATCGTCAGGAAGACTGGGTTGGTCGTTTAACCTATGGTTACAAAGACCGATACTTGTTTGAAGTAAATGGTTCCTACAATGGTTCAGAGGCCTTTGCAAAAGGCTTGCGTTTTGGTGCATTTTACTCTGGATCTTTGGGATGGCGTATCTCGGAAGAACCTTTTGTGAAGCGATTCGCAGGTGAATGGTTAGACAACCTGAAAGTGAGATACTCCTATGGTACTTCAGGGATTGACAATGGAGGACGCTTTTTATACCTTCAGGATTACAGTACTGCCTCAAGCGGCAACTTTTGGCGTGGAGGTGTTTATTTTGGAAATACAGAAACACACGTGCAATCTCCCATTTACAGAGAAGGAGATGCTGCCAATGATTTGGCTACCTGGGAAACCTCAATTAAGCAAAACCTGGGAATTGAATTTGGTATCAATAACAGGTTGAATGGGACACTGGATATTTACAATGAAAAACGTGTAGATATTCTGATGGATGTATGGGCTCCACTCTGGTATTTACCTACAGGGAGTGTCGCTACAGGAAACCTGGGAGAAACAAAGAATCACGGACTTGAAATTGAACTGAAGTGGAATGACAGACTTGGTCAACAGTTCCGCTACTGGGTGAGTGGAAATGCATCTTTCAATGAAAACCGTATCGTTTACCGAAATGATGGTGTGAATACGGCGGAACATCTGAAACATGAAGGCAAACCGATTAGCTGGACCTCCACCTATATAAATAATGGTTATTATACCAGTTTGGATGATATCTATAACTATGCAACCGCCGGGAGTGCTGCAGAGCAGTCTAAATTAGTGCCGGGTGATCAACTCTATGTGGATTACAATGCAGATGGTGTTATTACTGCCGATGATAATGTGGTGACCCAGGATGTGAAATATCCATTAAATACCTACACCGCATCTGCTGGTTTGTCTTTCAGAGGATGGGAAATAAACATGATGTTTTATGGTGTATCTGACCTAAGTAAAGTGGTCCCAAATACTATTTTGTACGACAACCTGAGTGGGGATGCCGGTATATATCTTTCAGGACCGGATGTGACCGGACGTTGGACAGTTGAAAATCAGGCTAACGCTGTTAAACCTGCACTGCATACTTCTACCAATCGTGGTTATAGCACGAAAACAAGTTCGTATTCATTCCGGAATGCTTCTTATTGGAGATTGAAAAATGTTGAACTGAGTTATAGCTTCAGTAAGAAAGCATTGATGCGCCTTAAAATGGGTAAACTTCAGATTTATGCGAACGGAAATAATTTGATAACTTTTACTGAATTAGATGAACGTTTGGATCCGGAAGCTTCTACACTGGGTGTGTTCCCAATGGTACGACGTTATAATTTGGGTGTGAGAGCTTCGTTTTAAACGATGGTATTTTGGTAAACTTTTAATATTTAAAAGATGAAAAGAATATATAAAATAATGTTTGTCCTTTTGTTAACTTCACTTACTGCCTGTGAAGACTATCTGGACATGGTACCATCTCAGGAATTTAGTGAGGAAGATGTGTACGAAACGTATTACACGGCTCAAAGTTATCTGGATAACTGCTATCGGGCCCTGTATGATTTCTCTGGTGCTACGGCCGGAGGCATGGGCTTGATGCAAATCGAAACAATTACCGACAATGCATGTGCAACCACTCCAAATGCGACTTTCAATCAGGGAGATTGGTACAATAAGAGTGGGATGCAGGAGATTGGATGGAACTTAACTAAACAAAATGGGGATAACGCAACCGGTTCTGGTTTGCCTATTTACAATGCTTCATTCTGTTTGCGTATTGCAAATAACCTGATTGATAACATAGAATCAATTCCTGCAATTGGGGCCAGTCAGGACCAAAAAAACTGGTTGATGGGACAGGCCTACTTCTTCCGTGCATGGTATTACTTTGAGTGGATTCGTCGCTTGGGCGGTATGCCACCGGTAAACAAGGTGTATGCAGGTGGAGAAGATCTGGATTTGCCTCGTCAATCGTATAAGAAATGTTCAGAGGACATAATTGAAGATCTGGATATCGCGATTGGTTTGTTGCCACACGAATGGCCGGACGAAAATCAGGGGCGCGTTGAAAAATGTTCAGCCCATGCACTGAAAGGCATGGTCGCACTTTATGCTGCAAGTCCATTGATGCAAAACAGTGTGAATGAGACCATCGAAAGAGACGATTATGACATTGATTGGGCCACCCGTGCAGCGCAGTATTCTGCTGCCGCTTTGGATTACATTCGGACAAATCGACCTGCCAGAATGATGTTCGATCCAACTGGTTTGTCGGAGGCGGTAAGAGACAGTCTTTATACAGAAATATTTTATCATGCAAATTATTACATTGGTAAGGAATCACTTTTCTGTCGGAGTAGTCACGGCGCTTCTGCAGGTGGTAATGCAGCTCATAGAGAGGCTGATCTTTCAATGCTTTTTCAAAACATCCGTGTGTCAGGTCGTGCAGGTGGCTGGGGATCATGTATCAGCATGCCATCTCAAAACCTGGTAGATGCTTTTGAAATGAAAGATGGTACAGCATTTGACTGGAATAACCCTGCGCATGCAGCTGCACCCTACAAAAATCGTGATCCACGGTTTTATAACTTTATTGTTTACCCGGGGCGTCAGTGGAGTCGTGTGGGACATGTTGGAACCCACGATTTGCAAACCTTTCACCCGGCAGCAGCAGAAGGAGAACCTTTCTATCTAGAAACATGGAGAGCCAGCGATGCTTTAGGTAGCGGTTGGGGACTGGATAACGCTTACGGTGCATGGCAAAAGACCGTGCCTTCAGGATATATGTTCAAAAAATGGTGGTGGTACGAAGCGTACGACAACATTGGTGGAAACCCCGGAGGTTATGGAACTTACAGATACAATGCTGAGTTTATTCGTACCACAGGTGTATGGCTGGATTTGGCTGAAGCACTCAATGAAGTTGCAGGACCTAGCGGTTCAGTTGCAGGGGCTTCAGGTTATACCGCTTTGGATTGCATCAATAAAGTGCGACTGAAAGCAGGAATGCCTGCGATTACAAATCCTGGCTCTAAAGAAGCTTTCCGCGATAAAATTCGAAACGAGCGACGCATTGAGCTAAGTTATGAATACCATCGCTGGTTCGACCTGCGTCGATGGATGTTGTTCGATGAAGTATTTACCGATACTTATCCTGTGAAGGGTATGAAAACAACCCTCATCGCAACAGATGGTACTGAAAATCAGGAAAACTGGACCTACGAATATGAAATCGTTGATATCCAGACTTCACTGCGTAATTTTACAACAAAACATTACTGGTATCCAATTCCACAAACACATATGGATCGTTTATATAATTGTCAACAGAACCCTGGCTGGTAAGTCATTTTCATCAAATGATTTGTTACGTAAAACAATTAAGAAATATGAAAACAAAAAGATATATGAATTTTAAAAACGTGGTTTTGTTGGCTCTGATGATAACGCTTCCTTTTGGAAACGTGATGGCACAGAAAAAGAAAACAAAACTCGTTGAGAAGTCTTCCACAGTTGTGGATGTCTCAGGGAACCCAATAGCGAATGTGACCGTTCACTCGAATGAGGGTGCATTCGTTGTTGTTTCTGATGCGAATGGTGAATTTTCAATTGATGCAAGGCCAGGAACTGTCATCCTTTTGGAGGCAGATGGTTATACTTCTAAGGTGTGGGATTTATCTAAAAATCCTATCCTAACAGAGATTGTACTGGACCCAATTCCATTAAAAATGGGTGAAAAGGACGTGGTTAGCCTGCCATTGAATCATTCAATCAGTCAACGCCACATGGTTGGTGCCGTAGCGAAGATCGAAGGACGCGATTTAGAGCGTTATGCAGATCCTTTGTTAAGGAACTCTTTACAGGGAATGGCCGCAGGTTTAAATGTGATAATGGCTTCCGGAGGGATGGCGAATAACCCCGCTGAAGTTTATGTTCGGGGCTTATCACGAAACGGAACCAATGGTCCTGTTTACCTCGTTGACGGAATTGAAAGGGATTTTGATGATATTAATCCGGAGGAAGTTGAAACAATTGAAGTGCTGAAGGATGCAACGGCAAAGGTGCTTTACGGTTCTCGGGCTGCAAATGGTGTTGTGTTACTAACAACACGTCGGGGAGAAGCTCATAAGCGTGTTATTGATGCGAAAGTTGATTTCGGTGCCGGAATGACAACACGTATGCCGGAATATCTGAATTCAGCCGATTATGCTACATTATACAATGAGGCACGTGCCAACGATGGCTTATCACCTTTGTATTCAGCCGAAGATATTCAGGGATATAGAAACAGTACTGGTGAAAATGATTTACTTTATCCTGATGCTGATTATTATGATTACTTCCTGAGAAATTATACAAGCTACGACAAGGCAACCCTCAATGTGTCTGGTGGTAACAAAAATGCTCAGTATGCTTTTATGGCTGGTTACATGGGCTAC
>JBFHER010000208.1:0-7033 GCA_041584055.1 Bacteroidales bacterium | reverse complement strand
TGCCTTTTTCAAGTTTAGTTGAAAACATGATGGTTTGCGGATAATGCAGGTTCTTGCTATAAAAATGATACAAATCAAATTCCTGATAATCACCACCATCAATGCTTACTTCGATCGTGCCAGCATCTGGCCCGGACACAAGGTAAGCGCCTACTGCAGTGCCGGCAAATTCAAATGTCAGCTCCGCACCTTTCGTTGAGGTGCTTAACATATCAAGGGAGGTAAAACGTTCGCGCTTTTTCCCTTTTAGTTTTTCCCAATTCGGAACTCCATACGACCATTTATTGTCAAAATCACAGTCTTTGGGATTTACCAGGCGTCCATTTTCGAAATTAAGCGGATTCACTTTTTCATCTGGATTCTTAAAACTTGTTTTTGTGGACCAGGCTTTCTCGAGCATAGATGCAATCATATTGGCGCAAATACTGTTCCCAAAGCGATGCGGATGGGTTCCTCCGAACGTCTTCCAATCAAGGGTTCCCACGGCAATCTGATCCGCTACTTCCTTTGCCAGATTACAGGTTGAAATGTCATAGTGCTTTGCCACCGCTTCATGTGCGGAAATGGATGTGCGTATTATTCCTGATTGGTAATCTTTCAAAATCGTTGGATTTACAAAATAAGTCATGACAATATCCACATCTGGATTATGCTTTCTGGCTTTTCGAATGATGGCTTCCATGCCTAGAATGGCTTCTTCGTAAGCATGCACCTCATCCTGATCGTCATTAACAGCAAACTCAACAAATAATAAATCCAAAGGCCCTTTACTCAGGACATCGCGTTCCATTCTAAAAGCACCTGTTGTTGATCCGGTGGAGGCAATTCCTGCATTTGTAAAAATGAATTCTGTGGATGGAAATTGTGCTTTCAGATAGTCACACATCATAGGACGATAACCTTCCATCTCGGTAATGGAGCCACCTATAAATGCCACATGACCAGTCATGTGCTGTTCAAATTGAAGCTTGCAGTTTCTGAAATTACTTCGAAGTGTCACGTTATTCATGCTCCACTCGGGACGTTCTGAAATTTGCTTCGGCTTATTGCCTGTATGCATTAAAATAAAATCGGCAATGGGTTTTGGATCGACTAAAGAATGAGGATGGTGCCCAGCTTCTGGTTTATGAAGAATGGTCATATCCGAGCCCAGTTGCTTTAATCTGGCCTGTAAAAGTTTCGTGTTTTCGCTAAAAGGAACCACTTTATCTGCATCTCCGATCAAACATAAAACAGGCACTCTGGCCTTTGCAATATTTTCCATATGATCAATGGGATTGACCCTTGCTATATTTGCGTCTTGTTCACTTAATCCATATTCAGACAAACATTGCTCCCAGGCACTGGGTGATCCCGCACCACTGAATTTCCCGCCTGGCCAACTTTTAAAATCACAAACAGGGTTATCTCCATAGATACAGGCTACCTTTTCTGCATTTTGATTTGCCCAATTAAAGATGATCAATCCACCTCTGCTCATGCCTTCCAGCACCACTTTTTTATTCAACTGAAAAGAATTGCATACGAAAGCATAAAAATCATCCCATATCTTGATGGCTTTCGGGCTTCCAAAACGTCCGGCCACATCAATATAAGCCAAATGAAACCCTTGTTCAAGTAAGGCTAAATCGGTTTGTGGTTCGTGCTCCCAGAAACGTGCCCGCCAAATCCAATCACGATTTTCATTTGCTTTTTTCGGAAACACAATTTTAAAATTCACACCGTTTAAGGTGGAGTCCAATAAATCATAACCGTTCCATTCCGACCTACGGCCAAGATGCTCAGGAATTTCTATTTCTCTTTTATCAAAGCTTAAAGCACCAATCTTATTTTCGCCGAAAATCCATGGCCCTTCATAAACATCATTTGTATTCAGGTAACACTTGTTAGGTAAATATGTGATGGACTTATTAAATGAGGTCTTTTTCATGAACAGGACCACCTTGTTTCCATCGGTATACGCTTCCTGGACCAGATTCGACTTTTTATCATCATCAAAGAAAAACTGATCTTTCATATAATGTGTCTTCCCATTTACAACAAGGCTGTCATCCATCCTTACCGGCTGATCGAACGTTAATTCAAGTGTTCCCGGCGCTTTGTAACAGGCCATCTCCAGTTCCGGCGCCGTTATAATTCCTTGCGTTACTTCACCATAAAAGTCGCGTGAAACCAAAGGGAAAATACGTTCTGCAAACTCACAATAGCCTTCATAACTAAAATGACATCCATCGTGCCCTACAACCCCCATGGTTGACATGATATCGATCATTTTATAATGCCTGGCAATCTGATTTTGAGTTTCACGCATTTCTGATTGATAGTTGCCTCCACAGCCAGGATGGAGTTGAAACAGGTACACCTTTTCCAAACCGGTATAAACTCGCTTCCAGTCATTAAAAAGAATATTAAAATTTTCAGAATAGATTTTATAATTCTCCTCTGGGTTACTGAGTTCTTGCTGATAATTTGAGTTCGTTTCGCCCTGATGCCAGAAAATTGCTTTTATTTGATCCTTTAATCCAGCTTGATTCACGCGATAGGCCAAACGACCAAAGCTGGTTTCGAGTGATGCCTTTTCGGGGCCTTCCGGCATGTTTTGTTCGATAGAGGAAGAACCACTTCCTCCATTGATGATACAAACAGGAATCTTATGTTTTTCCACGATCAGTCGCATCAGTTCCATTCCCCAGGCCCCAACGCCAAACTTATTCTTCATAAACCAGCCCCCACCTTTTTCCAAACCTTCACAATTACCCGTGGCCAGTCCCCAACGCACCTTTTTGTCCTCATCGTTGTAGGCTTCGTAGCCGGTTTTTACACCAAAGCTTCGGCAATACTCACTGCGATAATTTGAATGAATACTACTTGCATGCGAATTAGATTGACCGGTAATAATATAGGCATCACCACAAACAACATTGTCAGCTATTAAAATGATGCTATCTTCTGTTCCATTTTGAAGTTGCAGCTCAAAGCGGAACTCATGCAGTCCGGCATGAATCTTCGTGTTTGCCGAGAAGGTATTCTTTATGAGGCGGCATGCCTGTGTCTTATACGCCTTATTATCTTTAAAAACACGAAGCGTTAACGTTTCGTATTTTAATTCCTTGTCAAGTTTTCCTCGCACCGAGACCATGGCGCTATCGGATTTATCCCGGGCATAAAGCTGAAAGTTTTCAGGTGCCACATCAAATTTAATGTCCTGTGAAAAAACATTGAATGACGAGATGAATATTATAAAAACGAAGAAATGCTTCAAACTAACTTCCATGATAACCTAATTTCTTTTCAATGTTACTATTTTTTATAGACAGGCCTTAACCAGTCTTCAACAGGTTGAATCTTGCTCTCTGAGGCCCAGCGAAAGCCTCGTTGTAATATGGCCAAACTCTCAGGGATATCATATTCTTTCATATCGTGCCCAACAGAGAAGTAAAATACCCGCCCTTTGCCAAAATACTTTTTCCATGCAACAGGAATCACAGCACCATCAATCCATTCATCAGCTTTGCCACTGAAGGTCGTGGTCGCCAAAACTTTAACATTAGGATCTACCAAAACATAATATTGTTCTGAATGCACATCAAAGTTAGCCAAGTCTTTTGTTACATCATCCTTCTCATCCGTTATTTCTACCGTATAATCAATTTTTCCTCCAGGATGTGCAACCCAATGGCACCCCACCAAATATTGAAATTCTACAGTACTGCGAAAAGAATCTCCAATGCCACCATGACATCCCGCAAATCCGACACCGCTTTTAACGGCACTTAACAAACCGTTTTTCTGTTCTTTTGTAATTTCGCCCATGGTCCATGCCTGAATGATCAGGTCCTGCGATTTTAGAAATTCAGCATCGGCATAGATCCCAAGAGAATCGGACAGGGTAACATGTGCTCCTTCCGCTTCGAGCCAGGGCTTTATTTTTTCAACAAAGCCAGTTGGAGAATGCCCCTGCCATCCACCATATACCATGAGGATGTTTTTACCCTTCATCAAGGGTTTATCCAGCGAATTTTCACTTTCTACTTTTTTTTGGGTGCACTGTGCAAACAAGAAAAGTGCCGACAGCAGAATAAGAGTGATGTTTCTTCTTTTTGTAAATTTCATGATATAATAATTTTATTTATAGGTCGTTTATCTGGCTGGCAAATTGTTTTGGCAGTTTGCTCACCGATCTAATTTTAATAGCCTTGTAATATACTTCGGCACCTTCGCTTTGGATTTGAATTTTCCCTTTGGTTAAGGGGATGGCCATATCGTCATCATTATAAGCAACTGATTTTTCCATTACCAGTGCAATCTTTCCATTAACAATGTGGTAGGCTTTGTCACCCAGGCATACAAGATCAATTTGATTCCATCCTTCCACTCTTCCATAGTTGGCACTTTTTCTGCACCGACCATCCTCGCCTGTTTTAAAACGCTTATATTCGCTGTCAGGATTATAAATAAAAATATCCCAATCTGAATCCGGGTTTTCTTTTTTGATGGCTCTAATATCTGCACCCGTACCTGCGATGGTGTAGTAATCACCGCAATCTTCTTCTTGTATCTGAAATTCCTGCGATTGCATCCAACAGTTCCAAAACGCACCTTGCGCCCCGATAGCATGGTATAAAACACCACTATCCATTGGTTTATCTAAACGAGGTTCGTATTTTTTATCTCCCCATTTAAACATGAGGCTTAGATGGTAATTTTCATATTCTTTTTTGGTCGTCACGGCACCGTATATTTCTCCTGAAATTTTCAAAACAGGTTCACCGTCCATTTCAATGGTTGAAAAAACGTTGAGAGGATCGTTGTTTAAACCGAGCGGTGTGCCCTCATCCATCCCATTGCCTTTTTGGTAGCCTTCAATGTCTACGGTGTGATGCGGTGCGCCTACAAACACGTCCCACTGGCTTAATTCCAAATCCAAAAGATTTTCCCATTCCTGTGTTGTTTCTTTTTTAGAACCACAAGCGCTGCATGTCAGACCTAATATAAAAACTACGGTGACTACGGCAATCGACTTACATTTAAATTTCATATTGGTGCTTTATTTTGGTGCCATTGCTTATTAAATTCTATCTATCAACTTGACTATAAATACATTATCAATTCCTTTAAATTCGGGATTTAACACCACCCAGCCTTTAAAATCAACTTGATAAGGTATTTTGTATTCGCCCGTAAGTGGATTAAACCATTGTATTTGGAGTTTTTTTGCTTTGGGTAAACCTTTTATAGCCATCGCACTGTTGTCTTTCGGCATATAAAATACGTACTCGCCATCATCATTATTGGCCATGCAATAACCACTTGAACAATGGCGATTGTTGGGTGTAAGTTTATCAAAATTTATTTTGTCCAAAAAACCTCGCAGGTATTTATAGTATTCAAATTTAGGTTGAATTGTCACATCTTGAGCGAACGGATCGTAGATAACGATGTTCCAGGCCGATCCCTGCCAATAGTAATTGGTATAAGATCCGGCAAATGCACATTTGTAATTTCTTTCCACACACGACCTTGGATCATCGTAATTGCTATCCAAAAATATATCGTACTGGCATTTTTCATATCCCCCATTCTCCAGGTTTATAATAGGCTTATTTGGATGCTTATTTTTCAATTTTAGCATGTCACTATAAATGTCGGTGAACCAAAACTGAGCTGAGATAATATCTACTTTTTCCGGGTGTGCCTCACAATAGTCGTAATCATGCACCGTGACCAGGCGGTTGTATACATCAATCTTTCTAAGTCTATCAATACGTTCCGTGATGTAGTTCGGATCATCATAACCATAGCGCAGGGCTTCTTTTGAAATATCCCAGAGCACATTGCGTTTTGCCTGATACCGTTTAACAACATAGTCGAAATACATATTGTCTGCAGCTGAATTAGCCTCAGGCCATTTAACCATCTTGTTCCATACATAAATCATAATATGAGCAACGATGCCATGGTCTTCAAGCAAATCGATAATCCGGTCGTAATGCTTAAAGAATTCAATGTTTAAAGCAGTGTAATCAGGGTTTTCATTGTCGCCTAAAAAAGGAAAAATTTCCTTCTTCGATCCAAAATTCCATTTCGGATCAATGCCTTCACTTTGCTTCCAATCCAAATCATAGGCATATACATTCATTATGATTTGGTTAAATCCATTGGCAGCCAGTGCCTTTACCATTTTTTTTGTTTTCGGCAATTCCGAATTACCATAATCCAGGGCAAAAAGCCAGTCCACCTCATTTGCCACCAAATTGTAGGGCGTATCATCCTGATAGCTGAGTTTCTGAACATCTGTATTGCTGATCTTTATGCCTCCATGGTTTCCATCTTTGACCGGAGCTACCTCAATGGTGTATTTTTTACCCGTGAGACTTTTCACTGACGAATTGCTAACTGCCGACCAAATTCCTTCCTTGTCAGGATTAAATCTGACCACCCATTCATTGTCGCCATTAAAAAACCCAGGAATCACAATTTTGGCCCCTTCAGGATTCGTAAACTCACAGGACATTTCAACCTGAAACGGTTTCTCAACATTTCCTTTGGCTATAAATAATAAATCAATGCTTTCCCATTTGTTTGTTTTAATTGCTTGCTTGCAAAAAGCGTTTACGTTGGTGAATACAACCAATAAAATGACTGTAAAAAATTGTTTCATAAAATTATTTTTAAAGACAATTAACCTCCGCAAATTGCGAAAATATAAACTTTTGACACGCAGAGACACAAACGTTTAAACATTTGACTGAAACACTGACAGTCATCTCGTTACAAGAATTAAATCACGCATTCTAACATTGGGCAATAACTGGTAAGTGGGAAAGATAGGAAATTCATAGCACTTTATCTGTGAGCAATTTTTAAGCGAAGTACTTTATTATCCTTTATAAGTTGAACCACATAAATCCCTGACTCAATGTGATGAAATGATTCGAGATGTTGATCGCTTGTAATTTTACTTTGTAAAACGGTTTTACCGGTTAAATTTATCACGCGTAATTCAGAACCTGCATTATTCAGTATATTAAGG
>JBFHER010000207.1:0-7047 GCA_041584055.1 Bacteroidales bacterium | reverse complement strand
TCAACGAGTACCAGTTTTAATCATCTTTTTAGCTGTCCTGCTGGGCACTTTTATAGATGGTAATGCAAAAGAAGATTCTCGAACCCGCCTGGTGGTGCTGGCCGATATGGGGAATGAACCGGATGAAGTACAGCAAATGATCCACATGATACTTTGTTCGAATGAATTTGAACCAATTGGTCTCATTGCCGTTACCGGAAAATACCTTCATCCGGGAATGAAACATTCGTATCGGAAGGTAACACATCCTGAGTTGTTTACTGAAATAATTGATGCCTATGCCAAAGTGTATGCAAACCTTCAAAAACATGCATCTGGCTGGCATACACCGGAGTATTTACATTCCATTGTGTGTGCCGGTCAGGCCGGATACGGTATTGACGATGTGGGTGAAGGAAAGACAAGCCCCGGCTCAAAAATGCTTGTCACTATTTTTGAGCAGGACGATGAAAGACCCATTTGGATTGTGGTGAATGCGGGATCAAATACCCTGGCGCAGGCCTTATACGATTATGAGAAATCGCATACCAGCATCGCACTCGAAAAGGTCATTGCAAAACTTCGTGTTTTTGAAAATGGAGCTCAGGATAATGCCGGTGCCTATATTTGCAATAAATACCCGGACATCCATTGGATTCGAAGCAATTATCAAACCTATGCCTATGGTGGCCCCAAGAGTCCAAAGGAAAGTGAGGTGTTGCAAATAGGCCCTCATTTTTGGGGGAATTACGAATATACTTATACCGGGCAAAATGATTGGTTGCTTGAGCATGCAATGAAAAACCATGGTCCTTTAGGAGATATGTATCCCGAACGTCGTTGGGGTGATGTCTATGGTTTTATGGAAGGTGGAGGAACCATTCCCTGGATGGGACTGTGCAATCGGGGGCTTTTTGATGTCAATCACCCTTCATGGGGTGGCTGGGGTGGCCGTTTCAGTTCAGAAAAAGTAGTCAATGTGTGGTCGCGACATGAAAGTGTTCGCGTTGACGAAGTTGAAAATGCACCCTTTTACACCTACACAGAGGTGAGTGATGTGTGGTACAATCCAAACGACAGCACGACTTACCATGGAAATAATGTACCCATCTGGCGTTGGCGCGAAGCCATGTACAACGATTTTAAATGCAGGATGGATTGGAGCATACAGCCCTTTGAAAAAGCCAATCACCATCCCAGGGCAGTTTTTAATAATGACGATGGTGATGACATCATTTATTTAAACGCAAAACCGGGCGAACAGCTGGGGCTGGACGCTTCAGGTTCCATTGATCCCGACAACGACGAAATGACCTTTTCATGGTGGGTGTACAACGAAGCAGGCACTTATCCGGGCCTGGTTTACATTGATCAGTCTTCGAGTGAAAAAGCTGTACTGACTGTACCCACGGGTGCTGCCGACAAGCAGATTCATCTGATTTTGGAAGTGAAAGATCAAAACACAATCGCTTCACTTTTTGATTACAGAAGAATTGTGATTGATGTCTCAAAGCCGTAAAAACAGTATGTTTTATGGACTAACTCTACTGAAAATTTGGTTTCTCTCAATAAATTTGAATGAATTAAGGGCACAAAAATAAAATCTATAAAAAATGAGAATGATGAAAAAGAGCAAGCTTCAATACATTCTAATCCTACTTCTGGGCAGTGTTGCTTTTACAATAAATGCTGCTGAAGTAACAATCAACAGTGTCAAAGAATTGGCAGAATATGCTACAAAAAATGGAAATACAATTAGCATGCCTCCGGGCATTTATCGCTTAATAGATTATTTAAATGCAGATTCCATGCGCGTTCGTCACGATCGCAAAGAATTTCAGTATATCACTTTTTCAGGAAATAACAATAATTTTAACCTTGAAGGTGTTGTACTAGAGGTGGACACGAAACTTCGCACTGCATTAAACCCACCCATTCATAGCGATGAGTTTATGATAAGCGGAACGGGTAATGTTTTCAATGGCCTAAGTATCAAATGTATTGGAGAAGGCACATCCCCGGGAGGTACAGTGCTGCAGGTCGCAGGAAATGGAAATACACTTAAAAATATAAGCCTTTATGTGGCTGGTTCATACCCCTACGGCTATGGCGATTTGTTTGGGAAAGGAAAGGCCTCGGAAACAACCATTAAACACAAAAAACACAGTGGATTATTGGTGACAGGTAGCAACACAAAACTCTACGATTGCAAGGTAATTAATCGCTCATTTGGTCATTGTTTCTTCATACAGAAAAGAGCAGAAAATATTTATTTTGAGAATTGCTATGCGGAAGGTGCCATTCGTTCAACAGACGATATCCTGGCCGAAACGTCAGGGCCTGCTTTCGATGTTAAATTTAAAACATGGACCAAGAACCGCCAAGGCGAGTATATCGTTACGCCGGGTTATATGAAATCCTTATGTGAAGATGGCTTTCGTATTTACGGACCAATAAAAAACCTTCATTTTAAAAACTGTACAGCTAAAAATACAAGGGCCGGCTTTGAACTGCGATCCAACATGGGTGTCCTCCTTGAAAATTGCACAACTATAGGAACCGAACGAGCCTATTGGCTTGGCGATGATGCGCTTGTTAAAAATTGTAAGGGTGATGCAAATTACGGACCATTGATGTTTGTTGAGGGGAGCAATGTGGATGTGGAATTAATGCTTGATCCGGCAGAATCAGACCGCATTGTGCATGCCTTGATCACCATTCAGGGAAAAAATAATAAGGTTGTTTTAAAATCGGCCGAAGGCAAAAAGAGAAAGAAAGATCTTCCGATACTCATTGGATATACACATCCCATGCATGGAGAATCCATGTCGCCCTACGACGAAGCAGAAACAAGTGGCCTGACGTTTACGAATAAAACCGGAATGCCCATTAAAATTGGAAAAATGGCAAGCAATTGTGAAATAAAAACCAATGGAGAAGTTTTGGAAAACAAGGGAACAAATATCAAAATTTCAAAAATTAAATAGTTCATGCTTACGGAATGATACATTTTGTCAAACCGGGATTGAAGAATCGGAGCAAGGTTATGCCCGGCACGCAAATGCACTCATGCATCATTTATTGCATTTCTATGTACGTTTAAACCATAGTAGCAACATTGGAATATTTATCTTTGTTTTGTGAAGCTTATGTCATAACCTGATATAGAAGTAAAAAAAATATCTTGTTGTAACTTAATTTCACTTGTAATGGAACAATACAGCAACGATATTTTAGGAAGATAGAATTACATAAGTCATGACTAAGAAATTTTACGCAAAGGCGGATGATTATAATTTGTTATCTTATATCTTATATCTTATATCTTATGTCTTATGTCTTGATTCTTAATTCTTGATTCTTGCATCTTGATTCTTGCATCTTGATTCTTGATTCTTGCATCTTGCATCTTGCATCTTGATTCACGTATCTTAATTCTAATTTTAAACACATGAGAAAAAAGAATAGTTTAAGAATAAGTCTTGTTTGCTTAAGCATCCTTTTACTTGGACAAACGCTACAGGCACAGTTTGTTCATCCGGGCTGTTTGCATAAAAAGTCTGACCTTGACCGGATGAAATACATGGTTGAAGCAGAAATTGAACCGTATATTTCAACCTACAATAAGTTGAAAACGCACGCTCAGGCAAGCTACACCTATACGGTTAAAGGAGATACTACCATGACCGAAGGAACAGACGGCCTCATCAGTTCGGACGGAGCTGCAGCCTACCTTAACGCACTGATGTGGTATATAACAGGTGATGAACGTCATGCAAAAAAATGTGTTGAGATTTTTAATGCCTGGGTGAATGTTACTAAAACCAACGGTTTTGCTTTAAGATCGGGAACATCGAGCTGGAAGCTGATTGAAGGTGCCGAAATTATCAAAAGTACTTACTCAGGATGGAAAGAAGAAGATATCGCCAGATTTAAGGCAATGTTGGTTTATCCGGGCTATTCAAACACGACTATTCCGAATGGAGATAAATCCTTTTATTGGAATATTTTAAATGGAGATCCGGGGCGTCATGGAAACCAGGATGCAATTGCCTTCAGGGCAATGATTTCAATGGGCGTGTTTTTGGATAATGAAATAATGTACGACCGGGCGCTAAACTATTACAAAGGACTACCACACCGCCCTGATGATATCCCGTATGCATCAGGACCGGGGGTGTCGGGTTCTGTTAAAAGTGACAATCCTTATTTTACAAACTATGCCAACAGTAACCCGGGAACCATTCCTGATTATGGGTTTAATGGGGTTTTGGAACATTATTTCTGGGAAAACGGTCAATGCCAGGAGAGCTCTCGCGATCAGGCACATACGTTTTTTGGTTTAGGTATCTTTGAAGGCTGGGCTGAAGTAGCCTGGAATCAGGGAGACGATGCGTGGAATTATTTGGATAACCGCCTTTTGAAAGCGTTTGAATTTAACTTGAAATATAATATATCTTATATAGAAACTTATCCCGATCAACCAGATCCCTGGGAACCAACTGTGGAATCAGGGGAGTTTATTCAGCGTACGGATCGCACCGGCAGATGGAGATCAAAGGCTATTAATCCACACTTTGAAGGTGATTTTGAAAAAATCAGCCGAGGTAATTTTTTAGGTACACGCCCTATATTCGAGCAAGCCATGGCGCATTTCGATGTGCGAATGGGATTTAGTGAAGAGCAAACCTTGTGGACAGCGCGTGGACGTGAACTTTATGGCATCGAAGAAAATGGATGGACTGTCGATCACCCCGGGTGGGGAGGTCTTACCTTTCACAGACCTGACGGCTGTGCAGGAGATCCAATTCGTGGCTTTGTTTCCGGGCAGACTCCGGTGTTTGCGATGCATCACATTGGAGATGTAATTCAGGCTGAAAACTACGACTGTTTTGCAGGTATTGGAGAAAGTCGTACCTATCATGACCTAAGCGAAGAAAATACAGGTGGGAAGTATCGCCTAAACGATTATGTGGACATTGACACCTGTTCAGAAGGAGGGTACATGCTTACAGACATTGAAGAAGGGGAGTGGTTAACGTATACCCTAAATGTGCCCGAGTTTTCAATTTATGATATTAAAATCAGATATGCTGCCTTGCGTGCAGGTGGAAAAATAAAGTTCTCATTTGGCGGAGATGACAAAACAGCAGAAGTGCCTGTTCCCTTTGGTGAGGGGTATTCAACCGGCTTAACTGACTGGAAAGACTTAACCGTTGGCAGTGAAGTGTTCTTAAACCGTGGGGTACAGTCTATGAAAATAAGCATCAGCGGAGCCTCTAATTCCTTTGTTTTAAATAATATCCTAATCGAGAAAAGTGATTTTCAGGCTTGTGATGAAGGCATGCCTGCCGTTGAATTACCATCCAGAAGCATCCCGGGTAATTATTATTCTTATTATGAGGGGGGATGGGATACTTTACCGGATTTTAATGATATAACACCCGTTTACGGAGACTTTATAACAGACACCATTCAGCTGGCAAGTGGCATTGTTGCTGATACGTTCGCAGTTGTGTTCAATGGCTATCTGAAAGTAGCTCTGGATGGAAATTATACCTTCTATCTCAATGCCGCAGATGGTTCCCGTCTGTTCATTGATGGTGCAGAAATCATCCACGACGACGGATCCCATGATGGACTAGAATCCTCGGGTGACATCTGTCTGATGGCCGGTTATCACGCTTTCAGGCTTGAGTATTATAACAGCAGCGCGGCAGCAGAACTGTGGTTAAAATATGCCGGTCCCGGCGTGCCAAAACAAATTCTAACAAACACCTTTGGGGTGGGGCCTTGTGAGAATTTACCGCTAAGCAAACCTGATAGTCTGGTGCAGGGAATAAAATACAGCTATTATGAAGGTGAATGGACTGTGCTGCCGAATTTTACAAGACAAGCACTGTCCGGAGAAGGAATACTTCCCAAAATCAGTTTGAGTCCTGCTGAACAATCCGATAATTACGCCTTTACTTTTGAGGGGTACTTTCGTGTTGGACTGGATGGTGAATATGCCTTTCATCTTGCATCAGATGATGGATCACGTTTACTGATAGATGGGGAAGAAGTTGTAGATAATGATGGAACACATGGTGTTGTAGAAAAATACGGTACAATATGTTTGGCACCAGGTTTTCATCATTTATACCTGGAGTATTTTGAAAGTACAGGAGCCACCGATTCCCTTGGGGTGATGTATTCCGGTCCTGATTTTGAGAAAAGGGTATTGACCGATTTCTTTGCAGAGCCCCTGGTGCCAAAACAAGATCAAATTCTAACTTTTGATGAGATTCCTGTAATGAACGAAAAAGATTCATACTTTTTCCCACGAGCAAAATCCAGCGCTAAATTATCTCCAACTTATACCAGTTCAAATCTTGAAGTCGCCACGGTCAACGATCGTATAATTTATATCCGTGGGGTCGGAACATCTGTTATTACTGCTTCTTTTCCCGGTACCTCAGAGTACAATCCTGCATCAATTGAGCAAACACTCATCGTAATGGAAGATGACACGCCGGTGGACAGGATTTTAAATAATAACATAAAAATCCATCCAAACCCGGTGAATGATGTATTGATGATTGAAGGTTGTGCCAATGCAAGGGCTGAAATATGCAACGTCGCAGGTAAAAAAATGTTTGAACATGTCCTTTTGGATGATAAGCATTCCATTTCCACACAAACCCTTGAGAAAGGAATCTATGTGGTGATCATACATCACAACGGATTTGTAAAAACGTTTAAATTGGTAAAGCAATAAAGTGCAGTTAGACTTCAGTTACACTCAGATTATTAAGTGCAATGTCGTGATGCAAAACAGAGAAATCAAACTTCATGAACAACAGATAAAAACAAAACATTAATAAGCATGAATTTAACTCGCATCGTTATTTTAATTTTTTTTGTAGGCTCAGGTTTGTTAACCAGTGCATCTGCACTAACCCCTGTAAATGTTTCATCATTGACCGAACTGCGATTGGCAGTGCAGGAAAGCGATCAGCACATCATCATGGCCCCAGGTAAATATACAATTACTGAGTTGCCCGATCAATCCAGATTTTTTCCCTG
>JBFHER010000206.1:0-7071 GCA_041584055.1 Bacteroidales bacterium | reverse complement strand
GGAGCAGGATGTGGCAGGTAAAGAAAAAATGGTTCGTCCTTGTTCTCCTCAATAAAATGAACCGCACGTTCAGTAATTCTTTTTGTAAGATAGTCGCAATCGGGATTTTCTTCGATCACAGTTTCGCCATCCATTAAAGGTAGTGGTGGAAAATTGTATTTCTTGTTATTGCCATGAAACGGGCTAATATCGTAGCTGTAAGGCAAGCCAAAAAACTCGTCAAATCCCTGTCGAGTGGGCATAAACTCAGGCTGATCGCCCAAATGCCATTTTCCAAACATACCCGTTTTATATCCAGCTGATTTTAAAACCTCAGCAATGGTAATCTCATCAGGATTAAGCCCTTTGGCATCGGCAGCAAGCAAAACCCTTTCCGCCATATTTACACGTGTTGGGTAAGAGCCGGTCATCAATGCCGCTCTTGATGGCGTACAAAGCGGTGCTGCCACATAAAAATTGGTCAGTTTTACGCCTTCGGTAGCCATCTTATCCAGGTTGGGCGATTGAATGTTGGGTGAGCCAAAACACCCCAAATCCTGGTAGCCCTGGTCATCGGTAAAGATGATGACGAAATTTGGCTTGCGTAATACCTCATCTGTTGAGCAACTTATCCCCCAAAAGACGATGAATACCGCCGCGAATATTTGTAATAACTTTCTTTTATTCATCTGTTTAAAATTAGAATCAAGAGCCAAGAATCAAGAACCAAGAATCAAGAACCAAGAGCCAAGAATCAACCTGTCCATCGACAGACGGGGACAAAAAAATATAATCATCCACCTTTGTGTCCAATTCGCCCTGGCATGTTTGTTTCAGATATTTAAAATCTATTTCATTTATGCAAGTTAAAAATTGTCTCGGCAAATTTTTCGCCTAAGTCCATATATCCATTGCTATCGTAATGCCATGGATCGGAGTACTTATAAATTTTGGTGGTTCTAACAATTGCAGCATTCTTATCTGTTTTTGCAAATTTTTCCTGCGCATATTGCACAAGCTCACCATAGTCCCAAGCTTTTCCATCCACATCATTTCCTGAATCCGATATTTTGCCAAGCACAATGGGTAAATCATTGTTTCGTAAGGAAGCCCTCATTAATTCCATTAACCTTTTCAGATTAGCATAATACCGCAAAGCTACTTTTTCATCATTGCCATCGCTCTCTCCTTGCATCCAAATAATTCCCGAAGGAATGAGATAATCGTCGTTTCCATCACCATCAATATCACTGACGGCGAATGCATTTTTTATCGTTATTAAAAAGTTATCGTAATGATTTGAACTTTGATTTCCGCTATAGTCGGGCTCCCAGTAACCCGACCTCCGGTTGGCCATGGTATCGATGGATGTGCCCCCGCAAGCATATTTTATGAGTGCAATTTTCTCTTTCGGATACAGCTCCGCCAACTTCCGGGCAAAAGATAGTTCCACGCCAAATTTATTGGAATAAATATTTGTACTGCCATCTGACTTAAATCCGGCACCGTGACCCGGTTTTAAGTTCTCCCATTTTCCCAATCCACTTCTACCGTCCTTTTGGGTTGCTGTATTCCCATGAAAAATCCAAACGTTTGAGAATGTTTGATTCAAAGATGCAGGCAGGTCGTCGTTCACACCTCTGCCAACCATATTCGACTGACCTCCCAGGAAAAACACTTTTATTGAATCGGTGGTTTCTTCCTGACTGTAGCCTAAAAATGGACAAATTATTAATCCTAAAAGTAATATCCTTTTCACTTGCATTGATTGTTATTGAACCCACGCCGGGGTTCTGTTATTAACCTTTTTACTACCATATATTTGCAACCACGTCTATTTTTATTTGACTCTTTTAGAGTCATTTACTTTATTGGAACGATAGAATTAACCTTATCATCTTCATGTATTCATCCTAAAGATTGACTCGTAAATACCGTCACACCTCGTTTATTTAATTGTCTTTCCAATTCATTGATTCGCCTTTTTTCAGGGAAATCACCTCACTTAGCTCGCCATTCGAATAAATTCTGAATTCCCCACTGCTTGTGGCTCTTATTGTTGCCTGTTTCAATTTTCCATTTTCCCATTCAATATCCACTTCCTTTCCTCCGCGTGCCCTGAGTCCGGTGATCTTTCCATTTGTCCAGGCGGAAGGTAAAGCGGGCAACAAATGCAGAATGTACGGAGCATCTATCAGTTTCTCATCGGGAACAACAGGTAAAAAATGTTTGGCATTTTCAGTATCTTTTTGATAAGCAACAAATGCCGCTTCTTCAATATTATTGGCATTTGCATCCACGCTACGCAAGTGACTTTGCAGAAGCATCTCGCAAACACCGGCTGTTCCTCCAAAATTTCCGTCAATCTGGAAGGGAGGATGAAAATCAAACAAGTTAGGATAAGCGCGTTGTGAGGTTAGAAACTGATAAAACTGATGTGCCTTATCGCCATTGTGAAGGCGAGCCCAGAAACATGTTTTCCAAGCGGTACTCCACCCTGTTGAGATATCACCACGATGTTTCATGGTTACCAATGCCGCATCGGCTATTTCTTTTGTTGTAAGTGGCGAAAAATCGCGACCTGGATGCAAGGCAATTAAATGGGAGATATGACGGTGTTCATCATCGGGTCTGTCCCAATCTTCCGGCCATTCCTGAACCTGTCCGTATTGCCCAATTTTCTGCGGACAGAGATCGGGTATTATTTCCTGCAAGGTTTTACGAAAGGCTGCATCGCGCTTGAGTGTGCTTGATGCTTCAATGCAATCGGTAAATAAATTCAGTACCAACTGCTGCTCGTACTGAGCACCATAAGCCTGCTTGTTAAGTTTCCCATGTGTTTCAACCAGATAAGCATTTTCAGGCGACCAGGTGGGGTAAACCACCAGCGATCCATCTTTCCAGGGAGCCAGAAACGCCACATAAAACTCCGCCGCACCTTTTAAAACAGGATAGATTTCTTCAAGATAGGCTTTGTCTTTATTAAAAGCATAATGCTCGAACAGATTCTGACATAGCCAGGCCCCCGATTGTTGCATGCGGCGACCATGTTCATTGGGCGCAGTGAACCCAAAAGCATTTCCATTGAGCCCAACACTCCAGCCTTGTTGTATTCCATAAGCTTCCTTCGCCGTATATTTCCCTGATTGAGCGAGCATCTTCAGCCACTCCTTGTAGGGTGAAAATGAACCCGGCAGATTTGAAGTTTCCACCATCCAATAGTTCATCATCACATTAATATCGTTGTGATAATCGCAATTCCAGGCAGGTTTTAAATGTCCATTCCACAGCCCTTGCAAGTTTGAAGGAAGTGGCGCGTTGCGCGAAGAGCTCATCTGTAAATAACGTGAGTAGTTAAAATAAAGATTTTCCAATTCCAGGCCTGGCCCTTGCTTTACCAGCTCATCGGTAGTTAAACCGGAAGGTTTAAAATCCAGCTCCAACTGACAACGATCCATTAGGCCGGACACATCCTTAACATGTATATTTTTAAGGTTATCATAGCCCAAATGAAGCGCTGCGTCCAATGTTGTTTTACAATCCCCCTTATAATCACGGCCTTTAAAGCTTGGATAAATGGGCAGGTAATCGGAACAAGCAACCAGGTAAATCTTCACATCTGTTGCCCCAACAACCTTTGTTGAGCCATCTGCCTGAGGCTCTAATGCTCCATCTTTGGCATCTATGTATATCATTTGCTGAAATTCAATATCATCTTGCACCATAGGAGCGGCGCCATTCAACACAATCCAATTGCCTTCAGCTTTTACACTTTTTACTTTAAGTTGAGTACTGGTCTTTAGCAACAAATTCAGAGTCGAGTTTTCGGCGGTATATCGCACTGCAATTACATCGTTTGGGTGGCTACAAAAATATTCCCGCTTAAAACGGGCATCACCAATGCGATAACTTACAGAGCCTATTCCATTGTGCACATCCAATGATCGACGATAATCCTGAATGGCTTCAAGCCCGTGCCCTGTTGAAATGAATAAATCGGTGAATGGCGCATAATTCCCCAGGGGGTGAGTGCTGCTTAAATATTTAGTGGATATGGCTTCCATGCTATTTTCTCCTGTGCCATAATTCCCTTGTCGATATGCCTCACGAACAGTCTCAAAATGCTTGTATCCATTGGGCTTCACCCCTGATTGTGCCACCTCATCCAGGCCGCGTTTGCTATTCATCCACAAGGTGATGTCATTCATCATCAGGTGTTCTTCTTCAACTCCCCCGGAAAACATGGCTCCCAAACGCCCGTTGCCCAAAGGCAGGGCTTCCTGCATGTAGCCGGGTTTTCGATAATCTTTCCTTTGCTCTGCTGTAAATTTGCTTGCAGGCTTGTTGTAATGCAGCACGTGTTGAGCGTTTACATGTACGCAAACAAAAAAGATAAGTAGTAACGATAATAAGTTTTTCATAGCTGGTTAATTTAGGGTTGGCACAAGCGTAATATCCCTCAATGTCATCAATCCCTGATGCAATTTTATTGCGTCCTCGTTGATCTCTTTTGGTTTTACGATCAGACTGTAAAGTCCTGGTTTTAAATCAACTTCACCCAGGGTGAACGTTTTGTAGTTCACCGCTAAGGGAGATAACTTAGCGTTTGGTTTCTTTCCTATGTTCTCCACAGCATGTTCAAAAGAGTGACCGGCAATATTCAACTCAAAGACACCACCATCCACCAAACTGGCATAAGTAATTTCAACATTATAAGTCCCATGTTCCTTTACGAGTAAATCCCATTCTGCCCAATCCGACTTTTCAGTCCAACCTTTGAGATTTTCTCGTTGAGCTCCGGCTCCTGTTCCATAATAAAAATGAAGTTTTTCGCCATGTATTTTGGCAAAGCCAGCAGCTAAGAAATAACTTCCTTTGGGTATTTCCCGCATGTACTCCTTCTGAGGGATAACTTTATCGATGGCTCTGGCAGCATTATCTACTTCAGGAATTTCCATCAACTCTATTTTGATGACATTCGCCATTTCATAAGGAGGTGCAGCAGGCAATTTTACAAATACATCATCCTGGGCCCTGCTCACCTTTAATGGATCATGCTTTTCATCGGCCAAAAAGCTTGCCCTTTTCACCTTTGTTTTAAGCCCGGGGATGTGCAGTTCACCTTCTTGTGGCCAGTTAAAAACATGATAGTACAAGGTTTTCCCTTTTTGGGTACAAGTTCCCCATTCCAATAAATAATGAGGCCCTTTTCCTGCGTCATAGATTGACTCCCCGTTTGTTTGAAGCCATGTTCCAACATGTTCCAGTTTCTCAACACTGGTTTCTATGAATCTCCCCTGAGGAGTTGGTCCAAGGTTCATTAAAAAATTTCCACCTCGTGAAGCAGCATAGCATAAGTTATAAAGTGCCCACTCTGCCGATTTTGAATCATTTGTACCGTTATAGAACCAGCCGCCATCAAATTTTGCACACGTTTCCCATGGCTCGTTCTGATTTCCAATATAGGGTAAAAAGTTTTCAGGGGACTGGTGGTCACCATCGCCTCTACGGCGTTGCCCAATGCGGTTAGCCAGAATGGTATTGGGTTGCAACTCGCGTATTTTATCCCGAAATTCAGTGGCACGTTCATGTGTCCAGCTTTCAACCCATTCGCCATCAAACCATACACATACCATCGGGCCATAATTGGTCAGTAATTCCTCTACTTGATTGAGCATATACTTGTGGTAGTTCGCATAGCTTTCTGTGCCCAAATCCTTGCTATAGTCGGGATGATGGATGTCCCAAACTGAATAATAAATACCAAATAGCATTTCGTGTTTCGCACAGGCATCGGCCAATTCTTTTATGGGGTCACGCCCAAAAGGTGTTGCGTCTATAATATCATGAGTGGTGTATTTCGAATCGTACATGCAAAAGCCGGCATGGTGTTTTGTAGTAACCACGATATACTTAAAACCAAGTTTTTGAGCCGTGAGCACCCATTCTTCGGCATTAAATTCTATGGGGTTAAATTCCTGCAAATTTTCATTGGTCAACGCGTATTCACCTCCTGCACTTTGCGGTCCCCAATGAAGAAACAAACCGTATTTTGCATCTAACCAGGCTTGCATCCGTTTTTGTTTTTCTTCTTTGCTTTCACCAGGGAAACCCTCTACCGGTGGATCGCCCACCTGAAAACGGGCAAACCAGGGAAGGTCTTTTTTTAGAAAGGCTGACTTTTCCAATGGATCGCCCTTGAATGAGCTGGCTTTGACGTCCTTCCCATGCGTCTCCTTCACAGAACAAGCAATAACAAACATCAGAATAAACACGGATGCAACCAACGTTTTTACATGATTCATTTTCAATATATTACATTGTGTCAAGATGACTTCACTCAACCTATTTAGTTCTTATTCAACAATATCAAAACGTTCCAGAAACAAGTCTGGTCTTTCCCCTCCAATGTGTAATCCCCACTTAATCATCTGCCCTTTCCCGTTGTCAGAAAAAGCCTCCGGGCGATAAGCACCGGGTGCCCATGGTGCATCCTGATTGTTTATTTCATGTGTCTTCTCGAAATGGATGCCATCCTCTGCATACATCACATAAAACGGGATGGACTGCCGATCTTTTAATTTCATCCCTACCATGGCACTCACGCCTTTGCCTTGTGGCCAAACCAAAACTTCATGTCCACCACCCACCAGTGGATTATTCCAGTGTTTGATATAAGGCCCTTCCGGCTTTTCTGCAATAGCGACGCCCATTTTCGTTTCAGTTGGCATTTTTCCCCACTGCCGACCTTTGTAATAAAGCCAATACTTTCCATCACGCGTGAGTATGCAAGAATCATCAACACGATGGCTGTCGAAAAGTGATGAATCATTACTGGTAACAAGTGCAGGATTAGAAGAAAGTTTGGTCCATGGACCATCAGGAGAATCTGAAACAGCAATACCGATGGCGGTTTTTTGTCCCCAGGGGCTGTTGTCCGCTGTTGCATCGCTTTGTGCCGTGTAAAAAAGATAATACTTCCCCTCTGCAACAAGAATGCCGGGGGTATAAACATAGCTTTCATCCCAACTTCCTTCATCACCAGTGCTAATACATTCACCTCTTTCCGTCCAGGTATATCCATCCTGAGAG
>JBFHER010000205.1:0-7077 GCA_041584055.1 Bacteroidales bacterium | reverse complement strand
CGTTCCATTTTTATCCAGAACAATTGGTTGTCCTCCGGTCGATGATGATGAGTCTGTAAGATGAATTCCAAAATCCATCAATGTGGTTGGATCCTCAGGATCTGTGGGTACAGTAATGACCTTATCTCCCTGCACTTGTCCAAATGTATTAGCAGCCATAAAGAACAAGGCTACAAAAAGTGAGAAGGTGAAAACATTCAAGCTCCCCTGTTTTATTTTTCTAAGTAGATGTTTTCTTTTCATAATATGAATTTTAAATTAAAAATTGATAATTGTTAGGCAGTAAAAATACAATTTTGACATTTCAGCGCACGTTTAAAACGTTCCAAATAATGTCAAATTTGTTGCATGGCATCATTGATTCTGCTTGTCAAGTTAGCTGCTAAGGCTCAAAAACAGGGCCTTGTACATTTTCGGACACACTGCGACTTTTGAGATTCTAACTGTATCGTTTTTACAATGTACCTGCTGTTTTTTATCCTTGCATTTATTGTGGTTTCAGATAATCATCCCATTATTCGTTGTTTGATTCCACCCGAAACCAGTCAAAATCGGCATAAGCATTGCTTTCAGTCATGTTTGTATTCACACAGAAAAGCCCCACTTTAGCACCAATCCAAACACCTTCTTTTGCTCTGAATCCCTCACCGATTTCCTCGTAAACTTTGTCATCGAAACTGTATGCATATTTACCCTGGTAATCATCACCAATGCTTACCCGCAAATAGAGGGTTTCAGTTGCAAGTTCCATGCGCTTTGAAACACGGGCAATGCCATCACATTTTTCATTGTCGCCTTTTACCATTTGTAGTTCCAGGCCTGTTTCTGATTTTACAACTTGCAGTGCCGTCCATGTCCGTCCCATCACAAGCAAGCCACTTTTATCGCCAGGCAGCTTGCCATGAAAGCTTAGTTTGGTACTTGCCTTAAATCTGGGGGCCGGAAATTTTTGCAAGAATAAATTGGGGGCATAATACAAGTTTCCTTCTTTTGTGATGTTCTGCACAGCATTTAACCTTAAACACCCTTCATTATCGGACATAGAGAACCATTCGGCTTTGGGATTTCCATGCCACTGCCACTGAAGGCCAAATTTTCCAGCGTTAAACTCATCGGTGGTTTGTGGAATTTTAACAGGATATTTTTTCCCAACATCCGGCATTTTATACATTGTTAAAGGTTCACCAATGCCATCGTCATTGAGGTCTTCACCCATCATAGGCCAGCCATCCACCCACTTGACCTTATTCAAGTGCACCACTCTGCCATTGGGCTTCAGTTCCTGAAAATGTGCAAACCAGGACTCTCCTGATTCCAGATCAACCAATCCACCCTGGTGAGGACCGTTTATGGCTGTATTTCCTTTGTGTAACACCGTTTTACGTTCGTAGGGACCGTAAATATTTTTAGCACGCAACACAGTTTGCCATCCAGCTTCCACCCCACCGGCCGGAGCCAGGATATAATAGTAGCCATTCTTTTTTAAAAATTTAGGTCCTTCAATGATTGGATCGTTTTCTTTGTCGGCATAGATTAAAGTTCCGTTATCCAGGAGCGTTTTCCCATCGGCACTCATTTTATGTAGGATTAGTTCGTTCCCACACAATTTACTGCGCACCAAATAGGCTTTTCCATCATCATCCCAAAGGGGGCATGGATCTTCCCAAAGTTCAGTTTCAACAACATGTGTCAGGTCCCAGTCCTTTTTGGGGTCGGTGGTGCTTGCCATAAATAAGCCATCGTAGGGTGTACAAAAATACACGTAAAATCTTCCCTGGTGATAGCGGATGGAAGGCGCCCAGCAGCCTTGACCGTGTGCTGGCTTATCATATTTTTCCAAAGGTAATTTCTGGTAAACATGATTAATGATTTCCCAATTCACCAGATCTTTTGAATGCAGGATAGGAATACCCGGCATACAATTAAAACTGGAAGATACCATGTAAAAATCACTCCCAACTTTTATCATATCAGGATCGGAATAATCGGCATAGAGAATGGGATTCTTAAACGAGCCATTGCCTAAGTCGGGTGTCCATACCTGAGCACTTACAGCGTGCATTATTAAAAGCTGTAATAAAATCAGCTTTGCTGTTTTTTTTATCGCCTTTTGTCCTTTCATGATCTTTAACTTTTATGTTTTGTCAATATTATTGTATAATCTCTGGCAAATATTATCGGACTGCAATTAAGATCTCATTCTGTTTACTTCTTAATTATTTTGCTTGTGAGCACTTTATCATTCCCCGTTATTCTCAGTATGTATGTTCCCGGAGTCAGTTTTGTCACATCAAATTCCTGATTATTTTTGGTCACCATACTTTGCATCAGTAGGCTGCCACAAAGGCTATAGAGGTTCAATTCTGAACCCTGCGCATTTGATACAATGAGCTTCTCGCCAAATGGGTTAGGATAGATTTGCACTTCTGACAAAATTGTATTCCCGGTAATACCAACGGTAGATTGTTTAAATAGCAACCAGTTTATATTCAGTACATCGGAAGATGAGCCTTTAAAAATCGCGTATACATCATGAACACCAGTTCGTGGCGCTATATAAACCGCGTCAATCGTTTGCCAGTTGGATGAAGCACCGGTGCCCGGCACAGAAATAAATGAGAACAAATCTCCGTCGTAAGCACCCAACCTAAAATAGATTGTTTGATTTGTTTCGTTGGCATTGGCAACCCTTGCCGAAATACCTGTTATGTCTGAGATGTCAACATTTTGAAATAAAATCCAATCGTTGTTTTGAATGGATGTTAATTCCTGTTCACCATCCACATCTGTTGTGGGGGCAACCACCGTCCCACTTGTCCTTGCGTAATCCTCTGCTTCAATTCGAGCTCCAGGCAGCATGCGATTGGGAATGCTGCGTTTCGAAAACTGAAACCAGTTACTGCTGCACACAACACCACTTGTTTCTGTCTGATATACAAAAAAGACATCATGCACACCACTCACCGCTGCGATGCCTCCACCTGCCGTTTCCCAGTTATTCCAATCGTCTGTATTGTCCAAATCAACAGTTCCAATAAGTTCACCGTCCACAGCATCCAGGCGCACTTCAATCAGAGCGTCACTGTTTGCCGTTGAATAGCGGGCATTAACACTTAAGGCTTCCGTCAGGTCTACGTTGTTAAATTGCACCCAACTACCAGGCTTTATGAACCTTAAAATGGTTCCAGCCCCATCGTCATTGGGATCCGTTGTGGAGCCAGGAAGCAGGCCACCAGAATTGCTGTCATTGTTTTCCACTTCCAGTTTATCAAATCCATCGATGCCATTTGTAAACGATAACCAGTTAAGTTTAAACAAGTCATTTCCTTCGCCTCTTACAATGAAATAAACATCATGTACCCCTTTTACACGTCCCACTTTTGCACGAACGGTTTGCCATGTCATGGAAGATCCGGTATTGGGCACATCCACAAAGGCAATGATATTTCCCGTTTTAGAACCGATCCGAACTTCAATCACGCCCCCATCCACAGCACTGGCTACGCGGGCAAATAAACTGTCGGCTTCTTCCAGATTTAACTCTGAAAACATGATGTAATCACCGTTCTCAAGGTTGCCCAATTGTTCGAGGCCATCCACGTCAGTCGTTGTTGAAACAACAGTGCCGCTTTCTCCGTCGTTGATCTCAGCCTCAAAGCGATCGTATGGATTTGTAGGTCCTTTCACAAAGGACGCTGACAATTGTAGCCAATCAATGTTACAAACAAAACTGCTTGCTTCGGACTTATAAACCAGATATAAATCATGTATTCCTGTTGTTTCCAGCATATAGCCACTCACCGTTTTGAATGAAGTGTTTGTCTCCGTATCAGGCACATCAATTTTTCCAACCAATGGTCCGTCAAACGCATCCAAACGCACTTCGATATAAGCATCCTTGCTTTCAGAAGCAACAGACGCTTTAATGCTTTTCACCCCCGTTAGATCGAGACAGGAATATCTGCTCCATCCCCCTGTCTGAACTGCGCTCACATAGGTGTAGTAGTCGAGTTCATCCGCCATGGCATCGTATGCTTCTGCTTCAATCACGTCAAATGGATCTGTGGTTTCTGACACTCTGATTTTAGAAATCGAATAATAATCAGTCGCACTTGCACTTGCGCCTTCAACAATAATTTCAAGTGTATTTCCGCTCAGTGCTTTGACAAAACCAAAGTCATCCACCAGGGAACCTGAATTATTTGTAATCCTTATGGCTTCCCCTCCATCCAATTTGTAGTAAACATTGAGTGAATCTGTTTCAGACGGAGTTCCAACCATACCTTGTTTAACACATACATTCACTGCTGAAACACAGGAGATATCCAAGGGCCCCGTTGACCAACGAACTGTTTCATTTTTTATTTCAAATCCATCATTTTCATACGGTAAGCGGCAAGGACTAACATCATCCTGAGCGAGTAGTTTTAACCAATTGAGTTTCCAACCCGTGCTGTTCGCTGTAATTTTCAAAGTATGTAGACCCTTTTTCAGATAAACAGGTGATGCTGACAGATAGCTCTCCCAGTCTCCTGCATCAAAATTAATTTGTTCAAATGCGTTGCCATCAATCCGTGTCGTAAAATCACCTGCCGAAGTACCTGCGATGCGATAACTGACTTTATAGTAGGCTGAGAACGGCACATTCAACTCGTATTCCATCCAGTCGCCGGAAGCAATTTCACTAAGATGAGCGTCCCCACTCACATCGTCTGTTGCTTCAATAGACACACCATCCATAGTGGTGTAACTTTCTGCTTCGATGTACAGTGAATCTGTGACATTGATTTTAAACGTCTCTGCATTTAAAAAGCCGCAGGTATTGGTAAAACGAAAAACATATTCCCCTGATTGGTCTACCTGAATGTTATCAAAACGAATATCTTTTGATGTTGAAGAAAAACCATCCGGACCAGACCAGTTCCATTCGCCACCGGTTTTAAGCTCGGGTTTCAAAACCACGGTATTCCCGGGATAAATGCTTATTTCATTTGTTAGCTCACCCAGGTTGTTTCCAGAGGCTTTAATTATTTCAATGTATGGCACAATGGGAACATCCTTACATGCCAACTTCAATCTCAACCAATTTATTTTCCAATCATCAGAATTGGCTCTAACTTTCAACTGATGCATCCCTTTTGTCAAATAGAAAGAAGTGGCTGATTGCACTGTTGTCCATGCATCCGCAGCTCCGGTAGCCGAAAATGTTAAACTGTGCAGTGTATCATCTCCCAGTGTAAGTATAAAGTCGCTGTTGTCTGCAGCAGCCACCCGGTAGTCCATGATGAAGGTGCCTGAAAATGGGACATTAACTTCATATTGCATCCAATCACCTGCATTGATGGAAACCACATCCTGACCACCACTTACATCCGAGCTTGTTTCCAGATCAATTCCTGCCATTGCAACAAAGTTTTCCGCTTCTATTTGAGAAAAAGCACCGAGATCCACAGCATTCTGATCAGGAACCCCAAGCTGCACATCGGTAAATACTGAAGTACAAAGCGCACCATTGTTATGGGAAGAAACCCCTAAGCCAATGAAGTAATCATCCGACATTGAAATTCGTGTATTTTGCATTGGTGCCCAGGCTTTCCCATCCGGACCAACATAACCAACGATATGCTCTCCTCGTCGTTCAATTTTCACCCATGTGGGAACGGTTGAAAGGGGAAATTTTTGACCACCACTGCCATCGCCTGCAATGATCCCCCGAGAGAAAAACTGTGACCCATCGGGAGATGATGCCCTCCCGGCCACGCCAGCCATCATGGAATTGGAAGCAAGTGTTTCTGTGATTACAAGGGCTGCTTTGGCATTTGCATTTGTATTTTCTACGGAATTAATTTTTGCAATAAGCGCACCATCACCATTCATTTGTTGGTAAACAAAATGATAATGATCGCTGCTCCCCCCATCCAAATCGGACCCGGAACCTTTTACTGTCCATGTACCTTCATTGTAATTATGACTGCCTGCCATGCCAACCGATCCCACGTCAGTGTCTGTCAAACTGTTTACATCGTTGTAAATCAGTTCTGAAAGCGGCTCGAAGGTAAACGATGCTTTTGTCAAAAAAGAACTATCCTTTCTAAATAGAAATGTTTCCTCGGTAATGGGCAAACCATCGCGATATCTTGTTGTATAAGGTGCAGGGATGCCTTTGCGCAAAACATATGCTGCAGTTAGTTTTTCCATGGTTCCCAGCATAAACCCCTGATCAGGTCCTCTGCTGATTTCAGACATGGACGTATAATAACCATAGCAGGTCCCGTGATCAACCCAGTCCACCTCTTCTCCAAGATTGAATTTACTCCAATACTCATTGATGGTGAGCATCCGGTTATCGAGCACAGCATACAAATCAACTCCCTGCGACCAGGCCACCTCACATACAGTTGCAAGGTTCCCGGTCATGGCCCCTGCATGCCCCTGATCGCGCCCCATGTCACCATGTTGTCCATTGGGAAGGCTGTTTTGAATCCCGCCGCAGGCATCATTCAGGAATGCGTCGATGCACATGTCAAATTTTTCCTGATCGTTACAGTACACAGCCACGTACATGGCACCCATCAGGTTATTTGCACCCTGATTCGCAGACCGAAGTGGGTTTGGCAATCTAAATTGCGGCCACATTACATTCAGGAAATAATCTTCGGTCAGTTCGGTCAGTTCATCCGTCCATCCGGGATAGGTATGTCTTAGAATTTCACAGCCCTGCGCCAGGGTCCCTCCCCGCCATGCCGCATGCAGGTGCACGGACGTTCCTGACCATGTTTTATGGGTTACAACCCAAGGCACAATGAGTGAGATAGCCAACTCAGCATGGGCTTCATCTCCGGTAAAATACCATTGAAGTGCATGGTAAAATACGGCATTGACATCACTGATGTAAACCGGGTAGTTGCCACCGTTTTCAACATCCACTGTTGGTCCTTGCATCCGATAGTTAAGCGATGCCTGTTCTGTATTTGTGATCTGCTCCCACCCTTTTGACCATGGATAAACAGATCTTTTGGCCTTCATCTGCTCCAGATCGTTAATTGTCCAGGGCAAACCCGGGTGAACAAAATTTTG
>JBFHER010000204.1:0-7086 GCA_041584055.1 Bacteroidales bacterium | reverse complement strand
TTGATTGGTTATCTTTCGTACCTGACATTTTTCTATACGGAAAGTGACTTTTGGGTTTTCTTTTTCGGTGTGATCACCTATTTGATAATCCTTGCAATTTTAAGAAACATCAACCTTATCTTCTTTAAAGATGTGGTGTGGACCGAGAAGCTATATCATTATATCTATCTCCTGGCACCCCTTGGATTGATTGCTTTTTATCACCTAAGATGGGACAACTGGTCACTAACCATTGTTGTGGCAGTACTTTGGTACCTGATCATCGCAGTTGAACGCTCATCGAAATACCTAAGAAGAACAGATGGTGACTGGCAGTCAATCTGGAAGTATGTGCGTTGGTTTGTGAAACTTGTTTATTTCATTCCCGGACTTGGACGTAAAAAAGAAGCTTTCAAAGCGCTACGGGGCGTTTCCCTCGATATCAGTACCGGAATGTATGGTTTGTTGGGTCCTAATGGGGCGGGTAAATCAACCATGATGCGAACCATTTGCGGCATTTATGAACAAAGTTATGGTAAAATTTATATCAATGGTTTTGATACTCAGCTGAAACGGGAAGAGCTACAGGGGCTCATTGGCTATCTGCCGCAGGAGTTTGGAATGTATGAGAACATGACTGCCTGGAATTATCTAGATTATCAGGCCATTTTAAAAGGATTAAAGGATACCGTGGCGCGTGAGAATCGCATCAGAAAAGTGCTGGAATCTGTTCATATGATTGATAGCAAAGACAAGAAAATAGGATCCTTCTCCGGAGGAATGAAGCAACGCATTGGGATTGCTCAAATTTTATTGCACCTGCCGCGAATTCTGGTTGTGGATGAGCCTACTGCAGGATTGGATCCAAGAGAACGGATCCGTTTCAGAAACCTATTGGTGGAACTCAGTCGCGATCGTGTGGTGATCTTCTCTACGCACATCATTGAGGATATCTCCAGTTCATGTAATGTGATGGCTGTTGTGAATAAAGGAGAGGTCTTATTTACAGGTAGTCCGAAAGATATGTCGTCGAAGGCAGAAGGGAAGGTATGGCGATTTACAGTTCCTTCAGCAGACTTCGAAAAGGTTACAAAAAACATGGTGGTGGTACACCACATGCGTGAGGGCAATCAGATTAGGGTACGCTGTATCTCTGCAACAAAACCAACTGAGAACGCCGAAAATGAAAACCCATTGTTGGAAGACGCTTATTTATGGTTATTGAAATCACAGAACTATGAAGCAAAAAAATAACACCTTGACAATATTGGTAAATATGTTTCGCTACAATCTGCGAATTGTGTTTGCCAACAAATTCTATATTTTTGTTTTGGCAGCATTTGGCTTTTTTCTGTTGTTTGGCACCTTGATGGCCTTGAACGAAAATAGCATCGATATGGACGAAATATTTGGTTTAATGCTTTTCCCTGCCTTGCTTTTGGTGTTTTATCCAACGGTCTTCGGGATTCAGACAGACGCCGATTCCCGCTCATTGGAAATAATATTCGGAATTCCGGATTACCGTTATAAGGTCTGGTTGGTACGACTGGCAATTGTATTTCTAATTGTATTTGTTTTGCTATTTCCGCTTGCAATCATTTCCAATATCTTCCTGATGTCCATTCCTGTTTTTGAAATGAACCTTCAGCTTATGGTGATTGTCATTTTTATTGGGTCGGTAAGTTTCGGCATGTCAACCATTGTGAAGAATGGGAACGGAACAGCTGTGGTGATGGTGATTCTGGGACTTTTCTTTCTCATCCTCTCTGATGAACTGGATGAGTCAATGTGGAACGTCTTTCTGAATCCTTACGACATGCCAAACAATATGAATGAAATTATCTGGGAAAGTATTTTGTTTAAAAACAGGGTCTTTCTACTGAGTACATCGGTGGTAATGATTCTGGTGGGATTACTAAACCTGCAAACAAGGGAGAAGTTTCTGAAGTAAAGACGGAGTATTCAGCAGTTTAGGTCACGCTTTTATGCCGTCACACGAAATCTATTGTTCGAAAGGTTCTTATCTCACCAGGCACGAATCACCGGTCGCTATTCACTGTCCCTTTTACGAGCCCTCATTAAAGCAGCATTCCTGCAGCCATGGTTTCATTGGTGGCTTCGTCGATAAGAATCACACTTCCTGTTTGACGATTTTTCTTGTAGGTGTCATAAAACAACGGTTTTGTTGTTTTAATGGTAACCTTAGCAATGTCGTTTAATCCAACCTCTTTGTTATCAGTGATTTTTTCAAGTGAGTTCACATCCACTTTAAAATCAACCGATGTAATGATACATCTAACTTCTGCACTTGTATGACGAAGGACATATTTCCCTCTTGTTACAAGTTTTCGTTCGTTAAACCAGCAAAGCATCAGTTCTGGTGTTTGAGATATTTCAGGAAGGTTGTCGGGTGCAACAAGCATATCTCCCCGGCTAATATCTATGTCTGTTTCAAGTTCGATGCTAACTGCTTGCGGCGGTCCAGCCTCTTCGAGGACAGTTTCATCAAACTGAATACTTTTTATTTTTGAAGTGAGACGGGAAGGAAGCACCATCACGTCGTCTCCCGGATGAAAGACCCCACTTGCAACTTCTCCCGCATATCCTCTGTAATCATGATATTCATCCCGCATTGGACGAATCACATATTGTACAGGGAAACGTTTATCCACAAAGTTGCGATCGTGCTTAATCTCGATTGTCTCCATTAAATGGAGAAAGGTTTTTCCCTGATACCAGGGCGTATTTACTGATTTATCAACAACATTATCACCAAGCTTTGCACTTACAGGCACAAAATGAAGGTCATTGATCTGAATTTTTTCTGAAATATTTTCAGTGAAGTCTTTCTTTATTTTTTCATAAATGGATTGATCAAAATTCACAAGATCCATTTTGTTGATACAAACCACAATGTGTGGAATCCCTAATAAATTGGAAATATAGGCATGCCTTCTTGTTTGTTCAATCACACCATGACGAGCATCAATTAATATAACAGCGACATTGGCCGTGGAAGCACCAGTGACCATGTTTCTGGTGTATTGTATGTGACCAGGCGTATCTGCAATTATAAATTTCCGCTTGGGCGTGGCAAAATAGCGATAGGCTACATCAATTGTAATTCCTTGCTCACGCTCCGCTCTAAGTCCATCTGTAAGAAGTGCCAGATTGACTTCCTGCTCTCCTTTGCCAACAGAGGCACGCTCAATGGCTTCCATTTGATCCTCAAAAATGGCCTTGCTGTCATAAAGCAAACGTCCTATCAATGTACTTTTACCGTCATCTACGCTACCAGCAGTGGTAAAGCGCAACAATTGCATATCTAAATATCCTGTGTCTTTTCCGGACATAATGTGTGTTTTCTTTATTTGATTGTTATTGCTTAAATCTGTAAGAAAATTAAAAGTAACCCTCTTTTTTACGATCCTCCATGGCAGCCTCAGAGCGCTTGTCATCCGCACGTCCACCACGTTCTGTTTCTCGGGTGGCAGCAATCTCAAGAATAATATCTTCCAGACAGTTGGCATTGGATAAGGTCAGGCCCGTACATGAAATGTCACCGATGGTGCGACAACGAACGCGCAGTTTCTCTACTTTCTCGTTTGGTTTTAATGTCATAAAAGGTGCATTTGCAAGCCAAACTCCATCCCGGTTGAAAACTTCTCGTTCGTGTGTATAATAGAGGGAAGGCAATGCAATGTTTTCCATGTAGATGTATTGCCACACATCCATCTCCGTCCAGTTTGAAATCGGGAATACACGGAAATGCTCACCCAAATTCTTTTTTCCATTGTAAAGGTTCCACAATTCAGGACGTTGGTTCTTTGGATCCCACTGTCCAAAGTCATCCCGATGCGAGAAGAAACGTTCTTTTGCACGTGCTTTTTCTTCATCCCGGCGACCGCCACCAAGCGCTGCATCAAATTTATTTTCTTCAATTGTCATAAGCAAGGTGGTTGTTTGAAGTTTGTTGCGACTCGCATTGTATCCTGTTTCTTCAACAGAAATCCCATTGTCTATTTGCTTTTGAACGGAGCCCACAATAAGTTTTACACCCAACTTATTTATTAGTTCATCCCTGAATGTTAATGTTTCTTCAAAATTATGACCAGTATCGATGTGTGTAAATGAAAAGGGGATGCGTGCCGGCCAAAATGCTTTTTTTGCAAGATGTGCCATCACAATGGAATCCTTACCACCTGAAAAAAGGAGGGTTGGATTTTCAAACTGGGCAGCCACCTCTCGCATAATAAATATTGCTTCTGCTTCAAGCTCTCTTAAATGATTTAACGTCGTTTTTGTCATAGAATTCAATTCAAAAGGCACAGTAAATTATATGCCTGCAAAAAAAGAGTGTTTTTTGTCCTTATTTTAAGATGTGCAAAAATAATGAATAATCCGTCATGTTGAAATCTATGCGTGAATTTGTTGGATATATGGTGTTAAAAATCGTTGAAACAATCACGGATAACAAATAAATTTTGGATTCCTGTTTTACAGCAGGGTTAATTTGTTATTCAATCCCTGTGAAAAGGGTATTTTTAATGCAGAATTATTCTTAAAATACAGGAGTATTCTAAGGTAGCTCGTAAATTTAGCACGTATATTAAAATTTGAAAATGGAAGTAACAATAAGTGATAAGGATATTGCAAAAGGGATTATCGAGAAAGGATTGCAAAAGGAATATGAAGATCAATTAAACAAGTATTCACATATTCTCAAAGAATGGGAGGCAAATCCGAGAGAAAACAAAGCAATGTTTCACAAGCTTTACAGGAAAATGATAAAACATGATAAGCACATGCTTCAACGCTATGCAAAGGTGACAGATTCAAAACTCCTGCTTGTGATTGCTGCCCAGTTAGTTGATGGTATCATTACAAAAGAGGATATTGAGCATCTGTCTGAGGAGGCAAAAAGCGAAATTAAAAGAATAATATCGTTATAGATGTTCTGTTTCCGGAGCGTTTTAAAATCTCGAATTCCAAATGCTGGATTTCGAACGAGACTTTATGTTGATCCGTATTTAACAAGCGGAGGTATTAAATACAAACAGTTGCAATCGTTATCTTATGCGGAACGCATAAGTCGATAAGCTAAGATAAACGTCCTTTAAAATCTTCGTAGTTAAATTCACGATGCACAATTAAGTCATCCTTCTCAGTCCAGGTTGCAATGGCAGGGTGGCCTACACCATTAAACATGGTTGTTTTGACCATGGTATAGTGGATCATGTCCTCAAAAATTACGGAATCGCCAATCTTTAGTTCTTTCCCAAAGTCATAGGCTTCCATGTAGTCACCGGCCAAACAGCTCATGCCACCCAGTCGATATGTATGAATGCTTTTGTTCGTAGGATCAGTTGCACCTAAGATACGTGGCCGATATGGCATTTCGAGTGTATCGGGCATGTGTGCAGTAAATGAAACATCTAAAAGCGCGGTGCGAATTCCTTTATGAACAACAATGTCCTCAACCCTTGAAACCAAAACGCCTGTTTCCCATGCGATGGCACTTCCTGGCTCTAAAATTACATCAACACCATATTTTGTTTTAAATGCTTTCAGCAAATTAATCAGATGTTGATGGTCATAACCCTTGCGTGTCATTAAATGACCGCCTCCCATGTTCACCCATTTTACCTGATGCAGGTACTTGCCGTAGTTTGCTTCTACCTTGCTTAACACCCTTTCAAGGCTGTAGGAGTCCGATTCACATAACACGTGAAAGTGAAGTCCTTCCACACCTTCAGGCAAGGTGTCTGGCAATTCTTCCGATCCAATTCCTAAGCGGGATCCGGGGGCACTGGGGTTGTACAGGTCTGTTACCACATCCGAGAATTCCGGATTGATACGCAATCCACAGGAAATGGGGTGATCCGCTTTTTTGGTTTGAGGATAGAATTGTTTGAACTGTGAAATTGAATTAAAAACGATGTGACTGCTGTAGCTCATCAGTTCCTCAAACTCCTGTTGGCGATAAACAGGGGAATAAAGGTGTGCCCTTGTTTTCATTTCTTCCATACAAAGCCTTGCTTCATATAGGGAGCTGGCAGTTGCGCCGTTCAAATATTCACGCACCAAAGGAAATGCGCTCCACATGGCAAATCCTTTGAATGCAAGAATAATTTCAATACCCGCCTCATCGCGGACTTTCTGAATGAGTCTGAGATTGCTGCGAAGTAATCTTTCCTCAAGAACAAAGGCAGGAGAGGGTATTTTTGAATAATCAATCATTCGTATTCAATGATCAGGAACCAATTTAACTTACAATTCTATATCAACATCAATTGCTTCGCTCCATGGCAAGCCATAGTGGCCGATTTTCTCCATAAACGGATCAGGATCAAATTCTTCAACGTTGCGAACGCCTGTGCCACTCCATTCTCCGGTTAATACCAACATGGCACCCAACATGGCGGGTACTCCGGTGGTGTAGGATACTCCTTGTGTCCCGGTTTCTTCAAAGGCCACCTGATGACTGCAATTGTTCCAAACAACGTAACTGCGTTCCTTTCCGTCTTTAATCCCGCGAATGCGGCAACCAATGGAGGTTTCACCCACATAGTTTTCGCCTAGATCACCCGGGTTTGGTAACACTTCTTTTAAAAACTGAAGCGGAACAATTTCAACCCCTTTGTACATGATGGGTTCGATACTGGCCATCCCGATGTTCTGTATTACGCGTAGGTGGGTGAGGTATTCCTGTCCGAATGTCATCCAAAAACGTGCACGTTTCAGACTTGGGAAATTTTTCACCAGGGATTCTAATTCTTCATGGTAGATCACATAAGAGTCGCGTTCTCCAATGTTGGGATACGTCAGACTCTTCTTTATTTGGTGTGGTTCGGTCTCTACCCATTGGCCATTTTCCCAGTATTTCCCTTTCTGTGTGACTTCGCGAATGTTTATTTCAGGATTAAAATTGGTTGCAAATGCCTTACCATGGTCTCCTCCATTGCAATCAACAATGTCGAGGTAATGTAATTCATCAAAATGATGTTTGGCTGCATGTGCTGTGTATATACTTGTTACACCAGGGTCAAATCCACATCCTAGGACGGCAAGTAAACCTTTTTCTTTAAACCGATCATGGTATGCCCA
>JBFHER010000203.1:0-7127 GCA_041584055.1 Bacteroidales bacterium | reverse complement strand
CATTCTCAGTAATCAATTGTAAAATATACAATCCCTTCCTCCAGTTGGAAATATCCAATGCTGCGTCGGAAGTTCCTTTTGGAAAAACGCCTTGTACAATTTTTTTTCCGAACATATCAATTACACAATAGGACTTCGTCTCCACATTGTTTGTTTGGATGTACAACTGATCCGTTGCCGGGTTTGGATAAACTTTTGTAATCTGTTCCGTTAAATTATCCACCCCGGTGTTATAATCAATTGTGTAAATGACCTGTGTAATTCCATCTTCTGCGGTAACCACCACTTTATAACCGCCGCGTGCAGCATTTGCAAGAGTCACACCATCCGACAAATATACAACAAAGCTGGCGCCTGCGGCAGTACTTAAAGAACCGGTAAAACTTGACAAGGTCCTGGCGTACGGAATGCTAATTATTTTTGTTTCCTGATTGATAGGAAACTCATCAGAGCTGAGCGTCGCATCGCTGCTGAAAGGATAGACTGTTGATGAATACTGAAACCAGTTCAGATTAAAAAGATAACCACTACCACCTTTCAAAACAAGGTATACATCATAGATGCCATCCGTTGGGATAATATTGGCATTTTGGTTTTTCCAGCTTTTAAAGCTGCCTGTTTTATCCAATTTCATATTGCCAATCAATGGCCCGTTGATAGAATCCAGGCGCATCTCAATGCTGTTCCCTTCTGCCGGCGATGAATACCGTACGGTGAAGCTACCGGCTCCTGTTAAATCAATGTCCTTATACATGAGCCAATCCCCATTGTGCACCCAACCAACATTTTCGTTACCGTTCACATCCGAGGTATTTTCAGTTTGAATGCCATACATAAAATAAAAGTCTTCTGCTTCAATTCTGTTAAACACAGGAGGTTCAGATATTTTGAGGTCGGTAATGCTGTAAACTTTTTCAGCATTGCTTGTAGAAGCGTTGATAATAATCTCGATGTTATTTCCCTGTAATGCGGTTGCAACTAATTTAGTTTCTTCCAGCGCACCCATATTTTCTAAAAGCGCTACCGCTTCTCCTCCATCCAGCTTGTAGTAGATATTCAAGTGGTCTTCAGTCCCCAATTCACCAATTCCTTTCACATTCATAAACAGATTGACATCCGCAGAACACGAAAGGTCAATCACTCCGGATGACCACACTTTTTCTTCGTTACTAAAGTTCAGCGATTCCACAATAACCGGTAGATCGCAAGGTAGTAGAAGATCCTGCAACTGTAGCTCAAGCCAATTGATGTTCCAAGCGCCGTTTTTCGCAGTAATTTTAAGTGTTTGCATGCCTTTGTTCAACTTTAGAGATGTAACCGTGCCTACGCTGATCCATGTTTCATCACCCCCAGTTGCTTCAAAACTAATCGTTTCCAATTCAACACCGTCCAAACTCACAACAAACGAACCGGCACTTTCTCCTGCGACCCGATATGCCAACAGATAATTTCCTGTGTAGGGTACATTGATTTCATAAGCCATGTAATCATCGGCATCTATGGCATTTACTTTCAATCCTCCATCAACATCAGTGGTTGCAACCGTTCCAACACCTGACATGGCTGAATAATTTTCAGCTTCAATATGCAAAACATCACTTACATAAATCACAAAACTGTCCTTCGTTATCACACCACAGTCGTTGGTATAAGTCACTTTATATACTCCACTTTCCTCCGTTTGAATGTTATTAAAATTAAGAACACGCTCATTTGAAATAAATGCGTTTGGCCCTGTCCAGGCCCATGCTCCACCAATTTCGGGTGATGGTGCCAACGCGATGGTGTAGCCAGGGATTGCTGCAATGCTGTCCGTTTGAACGGTGCTCAGCAGCAAACCGCCTGCATTCCAGGTACTGAAGAACGGAAGGATATAACTTACGTCACAAATTGATTCATCGCGCTGAAAGTCCAGCCAGTTTAAATTGCTACCTGCTGTTTTGGCAATCAATTTTAAGGTATGATTTCCAGCCCGCAAAGGGAAACTTAAAGCAGAATTTTGGGTTTCCCACACACTTCCTCCTCCGGTAGATGTAAACGCAAATGTTTCGATGGTATCATTGTCTAGCAGTACCAGATATTCGCCATCATTAATTGCAGCCAGGCGATACGCAAGGGTATAGTTCTGCGTCCGGGGCAGATAAACATCAAAGGTCATCCAATCACCTGCTCCAATTGATGTAACATGAGAAAGACCTTCTGAATCGCTTGTGTTTTTAATAATGGCAACACCGCTCATTTCAGTATAATTCTCAGCTTCGACATGAGCAGTATTCACGTCCTCTTCCACTGCGATGCTGTTAATCACAAAACTATTGGATGCACCGGATATCTTCACTTTCATGGCCATCACACCAGCCTGCAGAAGCACCTTTTGTGCAACGGGATAATCAGAGTAGTCAGTCAGCCCGGTGGAATGGTCTCCACCAAAAGGCATTGTAACAACATCCATCTCGTGGTCATTGCCAAATACGACTTGCACCTTACCATCAGCATTCGCAGCTGCATATCTGAGGTTGACGTTGTAATAACCGGCTTTACGTATTGCAATTGTGTAGTTGAGCCACTCACCATCTTCCAGACTGCTCAGCTGATAACCTCCTTCTGCACAGACATCGATATCCACCCCTTGCTTTAAACGATATTGACTGCCAGTATTTTCAGCATCCACATCATGATAGGTTTTTCCATCCGCGAAAATTGGAAAATAATCGAAATTTTCTGCTTCAATGATGCAAGGCACAACATTCATGCTATATTGAGGAATCGTATCATCTACAAAACCACTGATCGGATCCCCCATACAACCTTCGGGTCGATAATACACAAGAGCTCCATGACCTGTATAGTCCTGCCCGGTAGATGCAAACTCGTACCGTCCGTTCTCTTGTCGTGAATAATCACGTGCACGAATGGTCCATTTAATATCCTCTTCTGTTTTAAATCCTCTTCCAACATAATGGGCAATGGGCAATTCCCATGAATAGATGCTGTTAAAATTCTCTCTAGAAATCGGACTTATATTTTGAGACTTGTTACGCTTTGTTCTGTTTGTAATCTGAATAAAATCCACATCAGCGTCTTCTGCGCGTGGTTCCTCCAGCCCTTCAAGGTCAACGAAAGTCACAGGTTCCCAAGGCGTTGTTTGATCGGGAAATGATTTTTTAGCAGAGACGCAATAGCGCAATGTATATTCCAACCCTTTTAAAATACGGGAATCCAATAAACCAAAAAAGTTATATCCCTGAGACCAGCCAATTTCACCAAGGGTGCATAACTGGCCAAGACTAAATGCTGTATGCCCCTGATCACGTGAGCTTTCCACATTTTGCCCATTTGGATATATGTTGTAAGGCAGCACCCCACAATATCCCCAATCGGGATAAGCCTGTGTATTTTCCGGATTTGGAACCGTGTATGAAATTGAATATTCAGTGGACCCCTCAACACTTAAAGGTCCTTTTATGCGAGGCCCACGCGCATATGGCAGGTCATCTTCCCGAGCAGGCAAGTTACTCACATAACGCATGGCCCGATCGTAAATAATTTTGTTATTCATAAAAACACCAATCGCTGCCACCGTTCTGATTCCTGCCAGTTCCTGGTTTCCTGCACGTGCCTCATCAAACTTATACGCTGTCCAATACCAGGTGTACTTGCCGCTAGGTGCTTTGGTATTTGAGTACCCCGGATACACCAACATATCCTCGAATTTTTTTATATCGGCTTCGTCCCATCCATCATAGGTATGCCGGATTATTTCCGCCGCTTCAATCATCAGCCAAATGGGGGCGGATGTTAAAGACATTTTCTGTTGATGATCCGTTAAACCTGTCCAGGCCATGATGGCTTCAATGGCTTTTTCAGCATAGCGGTCATCTTCTTCGATGTACCAACGAAGCGCACCATAATAGGCGGCACGGGCATCAGCATTAAAACGCGCGTCTTTCCATCCATAAGGCTCCAGCCCATAAGTTGTGATACTTACATCCCCTTGCACTGAATACGTATACTTTGCCGTTGGCAGATTACACAAGTCCACATAAGACGAATAGTAGGGTTCAATCTGAGCTTCTATCATGTATTTCATCCGATCTAAATCGGATTTCTTATGCGACAGGCCAGGGTGCACAAACTGCGCCTGCATCGGCAGGATAAGGATAAAAAACAAGCTTAAAACAGTGCGATACCTTAAGCTAAAAACGACTGATTTTAAAGACATTATATATTTGTTTTGAATATTAATTTCGAAAAGGAGCTAACACCGTCTTTGCAATTAGATCACCCTAAAAAACAAGCAAATCTAAAACATCAAATATACAGATGTCTGCAGCATTTAAATACAACATCCATCTCAAAGTATATTGAACATGTTGCACAGTGCATCCGCTTTGCGCAAGGTCAAAACAAACTTTTGTGTGGTATGAGGATGCTGGATTAACGAATGTATCCCGGGATATTCACTTTAATAAAACACAGATTTAGCACGATTATGATGGTCATAAACATGAGGAGAGGTGCATATCATACCAACCATCAATGCCACTGAGCCAACCCCGGATGCATACCGGCAAAACACATCTTTGGGAAGGAGAAATTAAAAATGGTGGATGAACCGAAATTATCCCTTGAGAGTATGTGTTTATAATGTGGGTTTTCCTTTCACAAATCCCAGTGATTTCAAAAATATATCAGCCTCTCGAACGGTTTTTGTGTAAAATTCACCATCATACTTGTAATTATTAAAAAAACCATGCCCTGCACCCTCGTACAAATGCAAATCGCAACGACAATTGGCTTGTTCCATTTTTGATTTGTAATTTTCTGCGCTTGCAACTGGAATCAAATGGTCTTCTTTACCAAGAAATACAATTGTCGGAGGTGTTTCTTTTGTTATGTTGTGTGCCGGAGATATTTCACGCCATCTCTCCCCCATACGCTGATACTCGAACCCTTCGGGTCCATTATCAAAAACTGGATTAAACAAAACAAGTGCATCGGGTTTTGAACTGATATTCAAATCCTCATCCTGCTCATCAAGCCCTGGCAATGTACCACATGCAGCGGCAAGGTGACCTCCGGCTGACCCACCTGAGGCAGCCATTTTCTTTGGATTCACATTGAGTGCTTTGGCATGCTGCCTCAAAAAGCGGATGGCGGATTTTGCATCTGCAACAGCTTCGTAAGGTGTTGTTTTGTGTCTTGATTTCACACGGTAATCTGCAAGTACGGTAATCATTCCCCTGGATGCAAAGTATTCGGCCTGCGGTTTAAATTGATCAACCGTACCACCATTCCAGCCTCCACCAAAAAAGAAAACAATGGTTGGGTATTTTTTACACTTCTTGAAATTCGCCGGATATCTAAAAGTAAGGTCGAGATTTACTGTATCGATGGTTTTATATGTCACAGTAAAAGGCTGCCCACTCTCTTTGTCTATCCGGGGAATGTTTAATTCCTGCGCATTCACACTTCCTGATACAATCAACAAACCAATAAACAGATTAAGGATCCCTCTGTACATAATCATATATTTTTAATGTTTAATAATTTCTGTATTCAAATCACCGTACCAATAGGTTCCAACTGCATATTCCATGTTGCAATCAGTCCAGCTCCAGACTTCCATATCCAATTGAAGTGATTCACCAAATGGCATGGCATCAAGCGACCGTGTCCGGGTTTCGGTGCTGTAGCCCTGTGTGTTTCGTTCGTCTGTAAGCTTGCGATTTAATTTGTTGTAAACATTGCAACGTGGTTGCGCATGAAATGGGTGTTCATAGAAATCGGTACTGACACCACCCCAGGAATAGCCATAATAATCTTCCGTTCCGGTGCCAAATATGGACGGAAAATCTTCACCATCCACCCAAATCTTTTCATCGCCCTCACCCCACCAGCGTTTGACAGGATTGTAAACCGTCAATGCATCACCGACATACACCCCACGACCTTTTAAAGTTATGTAGTTCCAATCGGAGTAAGGCCGTGTGGGCACAGGGTTCTGAAAACGATAATCGGCATGGAAATACATGGACCTATCGTCCCACTTCCATGCACCGACCCTTGCTTCCAAATGGAATTCAACAGCAGCACTTCCGGCGTTCAGAATTGTTATTGAAGCCGTCTTTTGATAAGGCATGACCCATCGACAAGACATTTTACCATCTTCGGCGACTGTGCGATACCATCCCTGATACGGATTCAAGCCCACACCTGTTCCAAAGAATTCACTGATTGGACATTCAACTGATTGTTTTCCATCAAAATTCATTTTCACAATTACAGCACGCGTAATAAATGAATCTTTATAACTTTTAAGCTGTAATGAAAACTCACGCACTGCCCCTCCTCCTTCAGGAAGCAAAACTGTTTTTTCCTGCTTGGCACTCAATTCTGCATCCATGGTTACTTTTTCACCATCCGCTTTAAACTCAGACGACAACAATGATTTTCTAACCTTGTCAATTTGAGCCGCAGAAGCTTCAAAATCTTCCATGGTAAAAGTTTTAATTGTTGCGCTATTCGGGTAGCTGCGATAGGTAAATTGATAGAAAAAAGGCTGTTCGCTTACGGTCACCTTACAACTTTTTGAATATGGAATGGGGAAAAATGACACTGCAGAACGCAGCGACTTATGTGCCAATGGGAACGGGATAAGCCCTGTTCCATTTAGTAAGTTGAGCATATTTCCTTGTAGCACTGGTTCTGATGCACCATCCAGGTAAAACTTTATGATGCTGTTTGTTTCGGCCGTTTTTGAATTCCTGAAGGGCATCCAGGTCCGGACAATGACTCCTTTCCCTTCATCTTCCATTAAGACCCATTCTTTTTGACCGTTATTCTCTTCAATGCGTATAAAGTTATGATCTTCCGGATTGCTGTTGAAATCTTTGTTTATAAACCAGCCTGTTGTATCCTCCGGTGTTATTGAGGCCCTGTTATAGCTACTGTGTTGTTTCAAACGATAGTTTTCAGCCGGAAAACTGGCCACAGCATCCTTGTCAATCATTTCGTTTAAAAGCGATTCAATGCTTATGACTGAAGGTTTCTTTTCACATGAGCTGACAAACAGGCAAGCCATCCCTAAGCTGATGACGACCATTCCTTTATTAAAAATTTTCATT
>JBFHER010000202.1:0-7128 GCA_041584055.1 Bacteroidales bacterium | reverse complement strand
TACATCCAAATGTCTGAAAAATATTGGGTTTATAGAGTATATATTTGATGAATGTGGTATTTTCGTTGATGAATTCAATTCAAACATCAAAATGCGACAGCTGGAACATAACGAAACAAACAATGCATCCATAAAAAGCTCTATTGTGGTTGTTTCAGAGGATATAAGGACACCAGAAAACATTGGAATGATGTTAAGGGTTGCAGAATCCTTTGGCATTGATGAGGTTTATATCTGTGGTGATTCTCCCGACCTAAATAACAAAAAGGTGCGAAAAACGTCGCGCAGCACTGAGAATCAAATCAAAGTCGTATTTTGTCACTCCATTGAATCAACCATGGCGCAGCTAAAAACCATGGATTACCGGTTCATTGCATTAGAATTAACCACCGTAAGCAAAGATATCCGTTCATATGAATTAGGACAAAACCAAAAGACAGCTTTATTTGTTGGTTCTGAACGCAACGGAATAACTGCCAAAACACTGGCGCAAATGGACGATGCCGTATACATTCCCATGAAAGGACAAAATTCTTCAATCAATGTTGTGAATGCTTTGGCCATAGGACTTTATGAATTGACAAACAAGCTCGAGGCATAAAACAATGCGGATATACTGCCACCCGGAACCATGCCTGATTTAATAAAAAAATCTATATTGCAATAAAATAAACAAGACATTATGAAACACATTCTGATCGTACTAGTATCCCTTCTAAGCATGGGCATGGCTGCACAGGAAAACGGCATCCAATTTGAACACGACAAATCCTTTTCAGAGTTAAAAGCAATGGCGAAAGCACAGGATAAGTTACTATTTATGGACTGTTACACAACCTGGTGTGGACCGTGCAAACAATTGGCAGCAAACATATTTACTTTAGCTCAGATAGGTGATTTTTACAACACTAACTTCATCAACTGCAAATTCGATATGGAGAAAGGAGAAGGCATAGACATTGGAAAACAATATGAGGTTAGGGCCTACCCTACCTTACTATTTATCAATGGGGATGGTGAGATGGTACACAAAAAAATAGGAGGAGGAACTGCTCAGGACATCCTTGAACTTGGCAAAAATGCCAACGATAAAGAAAACAACTTCATGGCTGTATCCAAAAGAATAAAAAATAACACCTACTCTTCATCTGATATTAAAAACTTCCTTAATTTCAATAAATACGGCTCGAACAACGACGAAGTGCTTGATCTCTTTTTTAAGGGGCTAAACGCCAATACATATTATACAGTTGAAACCTGGGAAGTGATTGAAGCTCATTTGACCGATCTTGAGAGTGATTTCGGTAAATTTTTAATCCAAAATCGCGAAAAGTACAATTCAGGAATTGGGAAACAAAAGGTAGATGCAAAACTGCAACAACTTTTTGCACAAGGAATTCACAAAGCAAAAGGAGATGAATCGGCCATTGCAAAATACAAAGCAATTGACCCTGCTTTAGCTGAATCAACCATGCTCATGATGGATATAAACAATGCATACGGCATGTTGCGTCGCACACCTATAAGTGAGGAGTTAATTAACAATTTTGCTACATTGTCAGAGAAATACGCATCGTCTGATTTGGCCGATGCTGCAATGATGAACCGTATTGCATGGGACATTTATGAGCACTTCAAAAATGGTAAGATGTCAGATCAACTCATTTTAAAGTCAGGATTGAAGTTGTCCACAAAGATGGTAGAACTGGCACCCGAAAACCCTGCCTTTTTGGATACACATGCCCACCTTTTAGCCCTTGATAAAGATTTGAAAGGAGCCATTGACGTGCAGACAAAAGCCATTGCCCTTCTTAAGAAAAAAGGAGAGCCAACAGAGAACTATGAGAAGGCACTTCAGGAAATGAAGGACGCCCTTTACAAAATACAATGATAAGAAAAGTAAATCGTATCTTTGCGCTTCAAAAGAAGAAAAAATGAAGTTTGAGGACTACAGAATTGCATCAAAAATAAAGGAAAATTTACTAAAGAATGGTTTTAAGCGACCAACTGATATTCAGTTTAAAACCATCCCCCATGTTTTAAATGGTGAAGATGTGCTTGCCATTGCTCAGACTGGCACTGGTAAAACAGCGGCTTTTGCCATCCCTATATTACATTTGATTTCGCAGCAAAAGAATGGTGGCAAACGAAGATCCATAGGTGCACTTGTGTTGGCACCAACACACGAACTTGCAGAACAGATCGCCAACGTTTTTATGCTCATTGGGAAGGGAACAGGAATTTCAACCATGACTATGATTGGAGGTGTGGATCAGACGCCTCAAATCAAACAACTTGAAAGTGGTGTTGATGTATTGGTTGCCACTCCCGGACGAATTTTCGACTTGCTCAATCAAGGATTTTTAAATCTTTCACAGGCTGGCATTCTGGTGGTTGATGAAGCAGATCATATGTTGGATTTGGGATTTTACAAAGACATCATGGATTTGCTAAAATTTCTGCCAAAGCAGCGACAAACCCTTTATTTTTCTGCGACGATCGATAAAAAGATAAAAAAGCTTGCCTATTCGCTGGTAAATAACCCCATTCGCATTCAAATTTCACCAAAAGATCCCGTTTCAAAAAATGTAATCCATCATGTGTCTTTCATCGAAATGGATGATAAACGCTTCTTTCTTGAACGATTGGTTGGGGAAAACCCCGAGGCAAAAATCCTCGTTTTTGTCCGTACAAAAGTCAGGGCAGAACGGGTATTTAAAGCCATGGAAAGGGTAGAAATAAAATGCGTCACCATTCACAGTGACAAAAGCCAGGAAGAACGTAACCAGGCCATGCAATTGTTCCGATCCGGAGAAATACGCATACTTGTGGCAACTGACATAAGTGCCCGTGGCATCGACATACCCAATGTTGACTTTGTTGTAAATTACGACATGCCGGAACAAGCCGAAAATTACGTCCACAGGATTGGAAGAACCGGACGTGGCAGATTAAAGGGAAATGCGGTTTCTTTTTGCAGTACTGAAGAAAAACATTTGTTGGAAGAAATAGAAAGCTACATTGGCAAGCCCATTGAGGAACTGAAAATCAAAAAGCAGGATTACCTTGAAACCCTGGATTTCACTTCAGATACAGATTTCAATTGGAAAGCTGTTATGAAAGAGGCCAGCAAACAAGATCTTCCAGGTGTCAAATCAAAGAAGAAGAAAAACAATAAACGCAAATAAGGCTATAATTCAGTATTCTTGATCATTGTGGATACTTCTGCAGTATGAGATCCGGGGCGCTATGTTATCACGTCCCAGAGCATGTATTGAAAGAACTAGCCCTGAATGAATATCCTGCGGTGACATGGGATGTACACCACGGCAAATGCTTTGTTTCCCGGCAAAATTAAACCAATAAATTTTGCAAAAGAATTTGCAATCACGAAAGCATGAAGTGTTTCCACATGAGTTAATATGCCGGCACACACCATAAAAAAAGCAGACTGCCATATAAATGCAATCTGCTTTCAGCACATCCATGTTTTAGTTTATCGTTTTATACTACACCCCAATGCTCTGGTTACCGCCGGATTTATTTCTTCGCCATTTGAGAGATTTGTCATGGCATCTTTTAACCATGTTTCCTTGACTTCACCTGCGGATTTATGATTGTCATCAATCGCCCCCATGTACACCAACTTTCCATCACCATTGAACAAGAAAACGTGTGGGGTGGTTTTTGCACCAAATGCATTGGCCAACTCACTTTTTTCATCTACAACATACATGCTTTTATAACCTTTTTCATCAGCATGCTTTTTCATGGCACTAAAACTATCGGCACCGCTCCTTTTTGCTGAATTTGAATTAATTAAAAGCATGCCAATATTTAAATCATCAGCATGAGCCTGAAGTCCGTTGTAACGGTCTTCCCATGCAACGACAAAAGGACAGGTGTTACATGAAAAAATAACCAACACACCGTTTTGCTTTTTAGCATCATCCAGAGAAATCATTTTACCACTCACATCTTTCATTTTAACATCCGAAAGAGGTGCTTTTGTTCCAATTTCCAATAAAGGAAACTGTGCAAAACCAGCCACAGAAACCAGGCTAACTATCAATAAAAATGTAATTCGTTTCATGATCGTACTTTTTATATGTTACTGAATAAAAATAAAAACTATATCACCTTTTAAACCACAATCCTATATATTTTGTTTACCTGAAAAATAAAATTTGTTGTTATGAAGCAGGAACTGGCTGATTTAAGAATGCCCTCAGATCTGGGACAACTGAATGAGAGTGACTTAACTGATAATCCTATGGAATTGTTCAGTGAATGGTTTGAACAGGCAATAAAGGCATCCAGTCATCCTCAGCCCAATGCGATGAACCTTAGCACCAACGGCACCAACGGCTTTCCTCAGTCACGAATCGTTTTACTTAAAGCTTACACAGACAAGGATTTTATCTTTTATACCAACTATAAAAGTCAAAAAGGAATTGGCATTGCCTTTGATAATAAGGTAACACTTAATTTTTACTGGCCTGATCTGGAGCGATCAATCCGCATCGAAGGTTTGGCAGAAAAGACAAGTGACGCAGAAAGTGACGCATACTTTAACCGCAGACCTTTAGAAAGTAGATATAATGCAATTGTTTCTTCGCAAAGTCAAAAAATAAAATCCCGTGAAGAATTGTTTGAAGCAATTGAACAATTAAAAATTGATTTGAAAGGAAAAGCGCCCAAAAGACCTGGTTACTGGGGTGGTTACAGAATTCTTCCGCTGCTGATTGAATTCTGGCAGGGGCGGGATTTCAGGCTTCACGATCGCATTGTATATCAGAAAAACAAGGAAGGTTGGACCATGAGCCGTCTGGCACCTTAGCTTTTACAGTTTCAATAAATTGATGATTTTGTTTTACCACTTGGCTGTGGTGTATTAGACTTAACGTTACAGCTCTAATTTTAGACATATGGATGACGAATATTACATGACAAAAGAATCGGTTGAAGAATATATTCGCCTGGCTAAAGATGTCAATGGACGACAATTGATTCAAAAATTAAATAATTTTTTGCCTCAGGATTCCACTTTACTTGAGATAGGCTCGGGACCCGGGACCGATTTTCAGATATTAAAGGAAGAATATAGTGTTGTGGGGTCAGACTATTCAAAAGAATTTATAAGACGATTAAAGAAAAACAATAAGGATGATGCGTTTTTATTATTAGATGCAATAACACTTAAAACTGATAAGAAGTTTGACGGGATTTATTCGAATAAAGTCTTACAACATTTAAATAATGATGAAATAAGTAAATCTATTCTTCGACAAGTTGATTTATTAAACGCTAATGGAATAATTTGCCATTCGTTTTGGAAAGGTGAAGGTGATGAAATATTCAAAGGCTTACTTGTTAATTATCAAACGAATGAAAGCTTAATAAAGCTATTTGGGGATTTTTTTGAGATTTTGCTTCTTGAGGAATATAATGAATTTGAAGATGGTGATTCAATATTAATAATTGGAAAGAAGAAATAAGCACACCATACTGAGGGAACGATGGATTGAAGCTGGAATGATCACAAAACAAATCTTTGGAACACAATTCTGGACAAAAAAACTATTAAAGTCGAAAATATACCACTAGAATACCGTAAACCATTGTTGCAAGCAACATGCCTCTTCCCGCCATCCAATATTCTTTCTGCATAAAAAACAAAAACAAAATAAGGTTGATAATGGCACTGACGGCTATCAGGGCAGAAAATACTTTTTCATGAATCATTGCTTGCAGGTATTCAAAGAACCCAACATCAACGCCCTGATTCAGTTTTACATATATCAGCATAAACAGAGGAGGAAACAAAATCCCGGGCAGAAAACCAATCCAAAACTTATTTAATTTCGTCAAATCCATCCAAACGAGTTTTTAAAGAATTTATAAAATCGTAAGCAGTCATGTCAATGGTACATGGAACAACAGATGCATAACCATTCTTAATGGCCCATTCGTCCGTATCCTCTGATTCCGGCTCATGATCCTTGAAGTAACCCGTTAACCAATAATAGGTTCCTCCATGTGGATCCACACGTTTTTCAAATTCTTCAGCCCACATGCCGTCCGCCTGTCGACATACACGAATTCCTTTTACCTCCTGGGTGTATGGAACATTAACATTCAGACAAGTCCCCCTTGGCAAGCCATTTTTGAGAACATCTATCGCGATTTCCTTCCCCATTTTTGCGGATGTGGTAAAATCGGCATCCTTTTCATAACTATTCAGTGAAAGACCGATGGCAGGTATTTCGTTTATGCATCCCTCCAGTGCAGCCCCCATCGTCCCTGAATATAATACGCTCACGGATGAATTTATACCATGATTGATCCCTGAAACAATCAGATCGGGTCGTCGATGGAGAACTTGATTGATCGCAATTTTTACACAATCAACGGGCGTGCCGCTGCATCGGTAGATGCTTAAGCCTTCTTCTTCCCACATTTTTCCTATGCGGATTGGAACTTTTACGGTAATGGCGCCTGACATCCCTGACATGCTGCTTCCGGGTGCAACCACCACAACTTCTCCCAATTCTCTCAATTCACTAACGATACTGTTAATTCCTTTCGCTTTGTAACCGTCATCGTTGGTTACTAAAATCAATGGTTTTGACATTTTTCAGGTTTTGTACAAAAATAAGGATTCTTTTTACGCTAAGGATGTTTTTACTATTTTTAACCACAAATGAAGAAAGGGCTTTTAATAAGATGCTTGCTTTTGTTCCTGATGCTAAATTTAAACCATTTACAGGCGCAATACATCCCCGTACCAAACTCATATATTCCTCTTTATGAATTTATTGAAGAATTACGATCGGATAATTTTTGCACTGTAAGCACATTCAATGGTCCCTTATCTGAAAAAGAGATTTCTGATATTTTAAATGAAGCAAGACGTTCCAACAAAGGTTTAAACTATCGACAACGCAATGAAATCGGACATTACCTGCGTGAATTTCAATTGGCAGACGGAGAAAACAAAGGAGATGAAAACGATGTAGAAATTTTCCGTTCTGGAAACACATCCCTTTCATTGCATCCTTTTGGTTTTTTCTGGGGAAATGAAAACAGTAGCTTTCGGATCAAACCCATAGGAGGAGCCGAATTAAC
>JBFHER010000201.1:0-7151 GCA_041584055.1 Bacteroidales bacterium | reverse complement strand
TCGCAAGTGGTCAGATTTGCACCCTCGTACGCACGGGCAAAATCTTTAATGAACCTGACCTTGTCTTCCGGAGCTTCATAAAGGCTTTTCTTTGCCTTCTTTCCTAAACCTAAATGATATGTACTACGGGAGAATAATTTAAAAGTAAACAATTTTATCATACACAAGTCTGTTATAGTTTTTATAATGATAACGCAGACCTGTATCGAATATTGTTAAATTATAATGTTAAATCAATTTTTTTATCCTCCACCACCTTTCTTAAATTAAGAACCGCGTATCGCATGCGGCCCAAAGCCGTGTTAATACTCACATCTGTTTGATCTGCTATTTCCTTAAAACTCAGCCCCCAAAAGAAACGCATCCGAACCACTTCCTGTTGTTCCTCAGGCAGTTCATCCAACAATTCGATGACCTGTTTGTACACATGAGAACTAATCAATGTTTTTTCGTGAGGCACATCACTGTGGAGTAGGGTATTGAAGGTATCCTTATCTGTCTCACCACTCAAATACGTATTATTCCCTTTTTCACGTCGAAAATGATCAATGATCAGATTGTGTGCAATCCGTGACATCCATGGAAAAAAGCGACCATTTTCAGTATACTTGCCCAATTTTAAGGATTTAATCACCTTAATAAAAGTATCCTGAAACAAATCTTCAGCCAGTTCCTGTTTTTTAACGATCTTGATTATATAGGAATAAAGTCGATCCTTGTAACGATCAACGAGTACATCCATAGCCTCCGCATCACCGCTGATAAACATATTTACCAGACGATTGTCTTCAAATTTACGTAACTCAACCATCTTTCTAAGGTTTTAAATGTATGATGGTAGAGATTTATTCGATAGGCTACTTCTTTTTGTTCAACATAAAGGTTTGAATAGCAAATAAAAGAAAGAAATTTAAAAGAACCAAATATTTCTTAAACAAAGAAGCCGCACAAATATTTGTACGGCTTCTTGTATATAAGATCCCTTGTTTATCCAAGGTAAGTTTTCAGCAATTTGCTTCTTGAGTTATGCCTTAAACGGCGAATGGCTTTTTCCTTGATCTGGCGAACCCGCTCGCGTGTCAATCCAAAACGCTCTCCGATCTCTTCCAGCGTCATTTCCTGACTCATGATTCCAAAGAACATGCGGATAATATCTGCTTCCCGGTCTGTTAAAGTAGACAAAGCCCTTTCAATTTCTTTTGCTAATGACTCATTGATTAAAGCTCTGTCAGCAATCGGGGAATCATCATTTACAAGCACATCAAGCAGGCTGTTATCCTCTCCTTCCACAAAAGGTGCATCCACAGAGATATGTCGACCAGACACTTTCAAGGTATCTGCCACCTTCTCGGCAGGCAGGTCCAGTTCATCTGCCAATTCCTGAGGAGATGGCTTACGCTCATTCTCCTGCTCAAACTTTGAAAAGGCTTTATTGATTTTATTTAAAGATCCTACCTGGTTCAATGGAAGTCTCACAATACGTGATTGTTCTGCCAATGCCTGCAGAATGGATTGACGGATCCACCATACTGCATAGGATATAAATTTAAATCCGCGGGTCTCATCGAATTTCTCAGCAGCTTTAATTAAGCCCAGGTTTCCTTCATTTATAAGGTCTGGCAAACTTAATCCCTGATTTTGGTACTGCTTGGCTACGGAAACAACAAAACGAAGGTTGGCGCGGGTCAATTTCTCAAGCGCGATTCTATCGCCCTTTTTGATCCGCTGTGCTAGCTCCACTTCCTCTTCCACCGTAATAAGATCTTCACGGCCAATTTCTTGTAAATACTTATCCAGAGAGGCGCTCTCCCGGTTTGTTATTGATTTCGTAATCTTCAGTTGTCTCATATCACCTCGAAAATTTCAGCTTGCAAAAGTATGTAAATTTGAATGGATTGCCAATTATTTTAATAGAATAAAAATAGTGCTTGTTCATCATTGATAGTAACCTAACAAATTTATTACAAAAATGTTCCAGAAACTACAACCACTATGTTAAAACTTCCTTTTCTTTATTAACAGCCCATCCACCGTATAAACCCCACCAAAAGGCATGTTGTTTTTTTATCGACATATTTTCCATATTTAAAATCATTATCGATAAAATATTTATATATTTGCACCCGCAAACAAAAAGGTACCTTGGCCGAGTGGTTAGGCAACGGTCTGCAAAACCGTGTACGGCGGTTCGAATCCGCCAGGTACCTCAGATACCAAATCGCATCCCCCGTCAACAAAAGGTTTTCGGGGGATTTTTAATTTTATGGGCCAAACAAGGGCCGACTTTTTCAATTGCCTCACGCCTTTTTACAAACGGGAACAATCCTTCAATTATTGATGAAGCAAGGGTAATTTAATGATGTTAAACATATTTTATTTTCTTCACAAAGGCAATAATCTGAAGTCAATAAGGACGCAATGACCCTTTTATTTATAATGTTTTGAAAGATTCAGTAATGTATATCCCCAAAGGTTCAACCTTAATAAGCGCGCTTGTTCTTGCCTTCTACAAAATTAATGAATGCGGTATTTACAACCTTATTCCCTCCGGCAGTAGGATAATCTCCGGTAAAATACCAGTCTCCTTTATCGTTCACACAAGCCTTGTGTAGGTTTTCAACAGTTTGATAAACGATCTCAACTTCTGCCACCATGTTAGGGGGTGTAAGCATCTCAGCAATTTTTGCTGAAATCTCTTCATTGGTAAATGGTTTGTAAATCTCTTTTACAAAATTGACGATTTCTTCCTTTGGTAAGTTTTCCTGTTCCTTACATTTATCATAAACCTTCTTGATTAAGCCATCCTGCCCCCTGTCTTTCAATAACTGAATCGCAGCAGAAAAAGCACAAAAATCGCCCAGTTTCGCCATGTCAATGCCATAGCAATCAGGATAACGTATTTGAGGGGCCGATGAAACAATCACTATTTTCTTAGGATGCAAGCGATCCAGAATTCTCAAAATACTTTGCTTCAGGGTGGTTCCTCTTACAATTGAATCATCCAGAATCACCAAATTATCAATGTGATTTCGAACGATTCCGTAAGTTACATCATAAACATGCGCCACCAAATCATCCCGACTATCATCATCGGTGATAAAAGTGCGCATCTTTACATCTTTGATGGCTATTTTTTCAGAACGGGGTGCAATGGAAAGCACTTTACTGATTTCTGCTTCGTCAGCTCCCGGACCCAGGTCTTTCAATTTCTGTATTTTCCATTGATTGAGATAAGCATCCAGCCCTCGCATCATGCCAAGAAAAGCGGTCTCTGCCGTATTTGGGATGTATGAAAAGACCGTGTTTTCAAGATCCTGATCTACCGACTCCAACACCTGGGGCAAGAGCAATTTTCCCAATTCCTTACGTTCTGCGTAGATGGATTTATCTGAACCCCGGGAGAAATAGATACGTTCAAAAGAGCAAGATTTCCGAACCTGGGGAACACGAACGATTTCTTCTTTTACAGTGCCATCTTTTTTAATGATAATGGCATAACCTGGCTTTATCTCCTGCACGGAATCCCATCTTACATTGAATGCTGTTTGGATCACTGGCCGTTCAGATGCCACAACCACAACCTCCTCATCAGAATAGTAAAATGCAGGCCGAATCCCCCATGGATCACGCGTCACAAAGCTATCACCATGCCCAAGAACACCGGCCATGGCATAGCCCCCATCCCATCGTTTGCTAGAGCTCTGAAGGATTTTTGCTACATTTAAATTCTTTTCAATCAGAGCTGATATCTCAAGATTGGTAAAACCATCATTCTTAAATTTTCTGAAGAGGTATTGATTTTCCTCATCCATAAAGTGACCTATGTTTTCAAGTACAGTAACTGTATCTGTATAACTTTTAGGATGCTGTCCTAACTCAACTAGATGATTAAAAATCTCATCAACATTGGTCATATTAAAATTGCCCGCTAATGCAAGGTTTCTTGACTTCCAGTTGTTCTGACGCATGACCGGGTGGCAAAAATCAACCGAATTACGCCCAAATGTTCCATAGCGAAGGTGTCCCAGATAAACATCTCCAACAAAAGGAAGGTGATCCTTTGCCCACAACGGATTCTGGATCAATTCTTTCTCTTCAGGAGAATGGGGCTCATAATATTTGTAGATGTCTTTGAATATACTTGCGATTGGGTTTTTCGAAATAGAACGCTTTCGATCGATGTATTCTTTTCCTGCTTCCTGATTAATCTTCACAGTAACAACACCAGCGCCATCCTGCCCACGATTGTGCTGCTTTTCCATCATCAGGTAGAGCTTATTAAGCCCATACATCCACGTCCCATACTTCTCTTTGTAGTACTCAATTGGTTTCAATAACCGGATTAAAGCAATGCCACACTCATGCTTAATACTATCACTCATGACCTGAAAAAATTAAGTTTGCAAAATTAGTCCTATTTCAAATATAACCTAATTTTAAACCAACTAATCTTGCGCATTATTTTTGATAATCGACATCCTTCTTCTTCACGATTTTCGGATAATCGATGACGGTTGGAACAATTGAAATGCTGCTTTCCATTTCACGAAACTCTTCTTTCAGGACCCGCTGTACCTTCATGGCTTCATTACGCATTCTGAACCGACCAATCTGAACCCGCCAAAAAGGGGGCTGATAGAACACATCAACTTCCAGCTCTGGAAATTTATTTAAAACCATTCCCTGAATTTCTCTGGCCCGGTTCTTGGACTCCCCCTGCTGGTTACCCCGAAACATTTGAACCCGATATCCTTTGATCCCCTTATTATTTTGATTTACTTCTTTTTGTAAAAAAAATAACGAATCCAGTCGGGAATCATGCACCATCCTTAAACCTGCCAGATTTCTTCCTGAAAGAAGCTCCTCTAAAGCTCCGTCCGAATAATCAAATTGCGAAGCTGGGACTGCAGTAACAGCTTGAGAAAAAACATTAATCCCTAAAAATAAGAATGTTACAATAAATAAAAAAGCCTTTGTCATAATTGAAATTTTAAGGACAACGCAAAAATAGTGAAATTTGATATTAATTATTCTTTTCTTTAAGCTTTGTTGAAAAACATTGACATATTGATGACATCCACTGGATGCAATATAACATGTCGTCACACATTGTTTCAAAATCACGAATTCAAAAAAATATTAATATGCAATTTTGAACAATTCATGGTATTTTTAATTTAAAAAAGAAATAAGAACAATCAATGAACTTAGAAACATATATTGAAACCATACCAAAAGCAGAGTTACATGTGCACATTGAAGGCACCCTTGAACCGGAAATGCTTTTTGAAATGGCCAAACGGAATGGGATCAATATCCCTTATAAGTCGATTTCAGAACTAAAGAATGCCTATTGCTTCAGCAACCTTCAGGAATTTCTCGACATCTATTATCAGGGAGCAAACGTGCTTATCACCGAACAGGATTTTTATGAACTTACCATTGCCTATTTAAAAAAACTCAGGCAACAAAACGTTATGCATGTTGAAATCATGTTCGACCCTCAAACTCATACTTTGCGGGGCATCGACCTTGCGCTTGTTTTAAACGGGATCAACAAAGCCATGGACGAAGGACGACAACGTTTCGGAATCACTTCCGGATTGATTCTTTCTTTTCTGCGGCATCTGACGGAGGAAGAAGCCATCGACACATTCAAATCTGCGCTTCCACATAAGGATCGTTTTATTGCAGTGGGACTTGATTCTTCTGAAAACGGCCACCCACCAAAAAAATTTGAACGCGTATTTAAACTGGCAAAAGAACATCAGCTGAAGTGTGTTGCACATGCAGGAGAAGAAGGCCCGGCAAAGAATATAAGGGATGCACTTGACATTTTGAGTGTGTCAAGAATAGATCATGGGAATAGCGCTTTGAATGATTCTGAATTATGTCAGGTCCTGATAAGCAGACAAATTCCTCTTACCTTGTGCCCTTTGTCGAATCTTGCCCTAAAGGTTGTCAGCAATCTTGAAGATCATCCTTTGCGACAAATGCTTGACCTGAATATGTTGGTAACCATCAATTCGGATGACCCTGCCTATTTTGGAGGCCATTTGAACGATAATTATAAACACATTGCTCAAGCGCAGAATCTGACAAAAGAGGATATCACCTTATTGGCTCTTAATTCGGTGAAGGCTGGGTTTATAAGTTTTGATATTAAAAATGACTACATTGAGCGAATCACAGAATTTGCCCGAAATGAAAATATAGAACTCTCAAAAATTATTGCAAATGACACATTCTGATTTTATGCATCAGGCGATTCAACTTTCAAGAGAAAGCATTGAAAAAGGAGGAGGCCCATTTGGCGCTGTGATAGTAAAGAATGGAGAGATAATATCAAAAAACCACAACCGTGTAACACTAAACAATGACCCCACAGCCCATGCAGAGATAAACGCAATTCGTGATGCTTGCCAAAATCTAAACAACTGGGATTTAAGCGGATGCACTATTTACACCTCATGCGAACCCTGCCCGATGTGCCTGTCTGCAATTTATTGGGCTAAAATCGACACAATCTATTATGCAAATACACACAAAGATGCCGAAGCCATCGGATTTAGTGATGCATTTATTTATGATCAATTTGTAAAAGCTAAACAAGATCGTGCCATCCCGATTAGGAGAATGGATGCGAATGAGGCAATTAGCGTGTTTAATGACTGGAAAAACAAGGCTGATAAAACCACCTATTAACCCTAAAATCCTGTTAAAAACCTAAAAAAAGTTTATTTTAAATCAATATTTTTAATAAAATTACTTGTCCTTCAATAAATTATCCTATTTTTGCGTCATATTAATAAATTACATAATGAATAAAGGAACAGTAAAATTTTTTAATGACACGAAAGGATTCGGTTTCATTAAAGACGCAGATTCAAACGAAGAGTATTTCGTACACACAACTGGTTTAATTGACAACATCCGTGAGGATGACGAAGTTGAATTCGAGTTGAAAGAAGGTAGAAAAGGATTAAACGCGGTTAACGTAAAGTTGGCTTAATTTAACTAAACGATACTTTTAAGACCTTAAGTCCCGCCAATTGGTGGGACTTTTTTTGTGTTCTTTTTCAATTTTCCTTTATTTAAATATTTCATCCTTTCTATACTTTGCCATCCTGATTTAATTTCTTTTCTTCTAC
>JBFHER010000200.1:0-7155 GCA_041584055.1 Bacteroidales bacterium | reverse complement strand
TTTACGTATGCATACCCCGCGCGTTTCACTGGGCTACCATAATGTCGCTCCTTCGGAGCTTTTAAGTATTTGCAAGCTCATGTCATAATGCATGGGGAATGATTTCATTGAATGCATCGTAAAGCCCCCTCTTTGTACCGATGCATATCGGGAGAGAGAGGGGGTTTGGGGGTGAGTCCGACATTTCGTGAGCAAAGAATAGTAACTTTTTGACGTTTAACATTCCAACATTTCAACACTTCCTCATTCCAACATCCCCAACACTCCTAATTCTAAATAAGCCGTTACAAGTGCATATCAGAATCTTCAGTCTAGCTTTCCGGATGCCTTTGATGGCGTGCTGAGCTGATCCGGGCGTAAATCATAAGGCAGAATTCGATGGAAATCAATACCTTCCGGATGAACCTTCAACTGAGCTGGAATGATTTCAACCCCTTGATCAATCACATAACGAAGTGTTTGTGCATAGTCAGGATCGATGGCCGCAGCGGGTTTAAACAGCTCCACATCCATCCGTTGAATGATGTAGAGCATCACTGCCCGCATTCCTGATTTCCTGACTTCAAGCAGGGTGTTCAGGTGTTTTAACCCGCGGGCACTTACAGCATCGGGAAAGAGGGCCACCTTGCCTTCACGCATGGTGACATTCTTTATCTCAACAAAACAAACTTCATCTTGCTTCTCAAGGCGAAGATCAAAGCGACTGTCTCCAAATTTAACCTCACTTTTTACCCTTGTATAGCCTTCCAGACCAGGGATTTCGTTTTTTTGAACGGCTTCGTAGGCAAAGCGATTGGGATTCATCGTGTTGATGCCAACCCAAGCATTGTTTATAAAAATCATTTCCCAGGTGAACCTTGTTTTTCGTTTTGGATCATTTACCGGTGTTAGCATCACCGGCGCTCCTGCTTCAATGCAACTCTTCATAGAACCTGTGTTGGTGCAATGTGCCAACACAACATCTCCGTTTTTAAGTTCAATATCTGCCAGAAATCTTTTGTAGCGTTTAATAAGTTTTCCTTCAATTAGTTTATCTTTGAATTGCATTTGCGTAACTTTTTGTCGATTTACACGTTTACAAAAGTAACGCTTTTAACTAATAACGCATCTCATGATAAAAAAGAGAAAATTACTGCCATTTTTGTTTTTAATCCTTTTAGGCTTTAGCACGACCAGCTGTGATAACACGCCAAATTCGAAAGAAGATTACCTTGAGAAGTTTGATGAATTTGTGGATATGTTGGAAGACGATTACAAATCCTTCAGCAAAGAAACATGGGAGAAAAAAGATCGGATTTTTAAAGATTTCTCTGAGAAATGGTATGCGAAATACAAGGATCAATTGGAGTTTAAGGAAGAGATTCTTGTGAAAAAGAACATGATAAAGTATCAGATATTTAGAAATAGCAAAGATTTAAAAGAAGGGCTTAAGGAAGGTACGGAAGCCCTCAAGGAAGTGGGGGTGGACCTGTTGGAGGTGATTGAATCTACAGGAGATTCAATTATAGAAAACATCGAAATGGAATTAGAAATCGAGTAAAAGTGCCTGCTTCGCATTTAAATTATGCCATGTCTGTTTGCGGGCTGGTGTCTTTTATTGCATTGCGCTACACCGTATCAAATTAAGGTTCAAAGCTTCGCTCTAAAATCCTTTTCAGACGTGTTGATAACAACAAAAGTGTGATTAATGTATATTCGATTCGCATCCCTCTTACATGAATAAGTCAAGGTATTCACTCTTAGTCTTCAGGATTTTATCTTTTTGTCGCTTCCTTTTTAAAAACCTTACGGGAATCAGCAGGAAGGAAAGATCTGCCTTTGCATCTTATTTTATTCGCGAAATTCTTTTCGACAAGCATCATTACACTGCATATGATCAATTAAAGGCCCTGTCAGCACAGCTAAAACACGATGGACAACGGCTGCGCATCACTGATTTTGGGGCGGGGGGACAAAAACAATTTACGCGACGTGTAAAAGCCGTGTATCGGCGTTCTGTAATTACGCGGCAGTACGGACAACTTTTGTTTCGGATTGCAAAGGCATTTGATGTGAAGCATATATTGGAATTAGGCACCTCCCTTGGACTGTCGTCTGCTTATCTTGCCATGGGAAAGCCGAAGGCATCTGTGCTTACCATAGAAGGGTGCCCTGAACTGGCAGCATTTGCACGGGGGCTGCACAAGGATGCGGGCATCCAAAATATCCGGGTGTTGCATGCTGCTTTTGATGATGAGTTGGAGGCCGTTTTGAAAGGCAATGGGCCATTTCAGCTTTTTTACGTGGATGGTAACCATACCTATGAGGCAAGCAAACGTTACATTACGTTAATTCAGCAATATTCATCATCTCAAATCGTTCTCATTCTGGATGATATTCACTGGTCAAAGGGCATGGAGAAGGTCTGGCTGGAGACAGTGAAAGCACCGGAAATAAGACTGTCAATTGATTTATATCGCATGGGGATTCTCATATTAAACACAGATTTGCCAAAAGAACACTTTCACATCTTGTTCTGATTGTGAGTTAATGGTGTATAACTTCATGATACAGCGCATAAAAGTCTTGACCAATTTTAGTTAATTTGCAATGATTGTCATAAAAAATCACTAATTATGAAACACTTATCAATTTTTTCAATCTTAATAATTGCGTTCTTCGTTTCGTGTGTTCCCATGAAAACATTTAACGACATGGAGACGGATTACAATAAAATGCGTGATGATCTGGCTGCGGCAAAACGTCAGACAAGGGAGTTAGGTGTTCAGAACAACGAACTGAATGCACAGGTGGCCTCTCTGTCGAACGAAAATAGTAATTTGCTTGCCGACACCACTCGTTTGTCAAAAAAAGTTTATCAGTTGCAGTATGAGTTAAATAGAAATAAAAAAGTATATGCTGACCTGCTTGCAACCTATGATGAAACGGCCGCTGGTTCGACTCAGGAAATGCGCGACTTACTGCAGCAATTACAGGAGTTTCAGAATGACCTGCAGGCCGGAGAAGATGCTTTGTCATCCACTCAGGCAGCCTTGATGAGTAAGCGTGGCGCCCTTGAAATGACGGTTGCCGATCTTGAACAGGCAAAAAAATCAATCGAAGAACGCAATGCCCGAATACTGGAGATGGAACGTTTGATCAACCAAAAAGACTCTTTGATGAATTCATTGCAGTCGCGTGTTGTTGAGGCCATGAAGGGCTATCAGGGAAATGGTCTGGATGTTCACATGAAGGATGGTCGCCTCTATGTTTCGTTGGATGAGCAGCTCTTGTTTCAATCCGGGAAATGGGATGTGGATCCAAAAGGACAGCAGGCCCTGGGGAAATTGGCAGAAGTGCTGGCTGACAATCCTGATATAAAAGTGCTGATAGAAGGTCACACCGATGATGTGCCTTACAATGGTAGCGGTCAGATAAAGGATAACTGGGATTTAAGTGTGAAGCGTGCGACTGCTATTGTTGGTATTCTTCTTAAAAACAAAGAGATTGCCCCTGCACGGATTACTGCTGCCGGAAGAGGAGAGTTTATCCCGCTTGATCCTGCAAAAACAGCAGAAGCAAGGCAGAAGAACCGTCGTACTGAAGTGATTTTGACCCCTGATCTCGATGAATTAATGAAGGTTGTGGGCGGAAATTAAACAATGCACCATGAAGTTCAGAACCCCCGTAGAAGTAAAAGGTCCTACAAAAAGGATTGAACATCATCACAAGTTAATGTTTTTGGGGTCGTGTTTTTCGGATAACATTGGCGCATGTTTTTCAGAACTTAAATTTCAGACCTGTATAAACCCACACGGCGTGATGTATAATCCGGTTTCTGATGCCGATTGTTTAAGGGCACTGATGCAGCAGGAAGAACCCTCTGAGGATGTGCTGGTCAATCAGAATGGTTTGTGGCATAGTTTGATGCATCATGGCCGCTTTTCGTCGTTTGAGAAGCTGGAGTTGTTAAGCAACATTGAAGAGCAGACAAAAAAAGGCCACGAGTTCCTGAAGGAAGCTGACTTTTTATTCCTCACCTTCGGCACATCGTGGGTGTATGAGTGGAAAGAGAATGGACAGATCATTTCAAATTGCCACAAAATTCCGGCTGCAGCATTTAACCGCTACCGCCTGGAGGTGGATGAAATTGTTGAGATATACAAGAAATTACTTGTGGAGCTGTATTCTATAAATCCGCAGCTGAAGATCGTATTTACCGTGAGTCCGGTACGGCACCTGAAAGATGGTGCACACGAAAATCAATTGAGTAAGTCTGTGTTGCATCTGGCGGTTTATCAGTTGTGCCGCATGTTCGAAAAGTGCGATTATTTTCCATCCTATGAACTCATTCAGGATGAATTAAGAGATTATCGCTTTTATGATGCTGACATGGTGCACATTAACCAGACCGGAATTGATTATGTCTGGGAGAAAATACATGAATCATGGGTGTCGGATGAAGCAAAAAAAATAATAAAAGATGTCTCACAGATAAACAGAGCTGTAGCGCATAAGCCGTTTAATCCGACGGATTCAAATTATCTGGATTTTATTAAAACAACAATCGATAAAATGACGCTGTTGCAACAGTCTTACCCTTACGTTGATTTGCGGAAAGAACTGAGACGCTTAAGCGAAATAATGGATAACAATGAAGATTAGTCTTTCGAAAATAGCATACATAACCGGTGGGAAGTTAATAGGTGAGGATGGCAGCAAGATCGTTTCGAACCTGATTACTGACAGTCGTTCATTAATGAATGCGGATGATACCCTTTTCTTTGCCTTAAAAGGAGAACGGCAGGATGGTCATCGTTTTATCGATGAATTGAAGGGAAGGGGCGTAAAAGCCTTTGTTGTAAGTGATGCAGACAAGGTTAGCAAAGCGGGTGTGGTTTTGATTCATGTCCCGGACACAACGGTGGCTCTTCAAAAATTAGCAGCCTACAAACGTTCCCTTTTTAAGGGAAAGGTGCTTGGTGTTACCGGAAGCAATGGCAAAACAGTTTTTAAGGAATGGTTGGCTCAATTGCTGAATGGAAAAGCCACCACCAGTCGGTCTCCTAAAAGTTATAATTCACAAATCGGTGTTCCCCTGTCCATCTGGATGTCTGATCTGGATTCGGAAGTGTATCTGATCGAGGCCGGCATCTCTGAGGTTGGTGAGATGGAAAAATTGAAAGAAATCATCTCGCCTGAAATTGGGGTCATCACAAATATCGGTCCGGCGCATCAGGAGAATTTCGACTCCTACGAGGAGAAGATTGATGAAAAGTTAAAGCTGTTTGCCGGGGCGGAGACACTCATTTATGGCATCGACGATGAACGTATCACAGAAGGGATCAGGAGAAATCATGCCCTTCAGGATATTGCCAAGATTAGTTGGTCGCTGAAAGGCGCCGGCGACATCAATGCAAGTGTTTTATCGCAAACCACCAGGGTGACATTTTTAGCGGTGAAATACAGAAAAAACAGACTTGTTCTGGAAATTCCTTTTGTTGACAAAGCATCCATCGAAAATAGTCTGTCGTGCTTTGCTGCCCTCGTTGCCCTTGGATATAATCCTGCTGATTTTGTGGAGGGTTTTGGCATGTTGGAGCCTGTGGCAATGCGCCTGGAGCTGAAAAAGGGGCGGGGGGGAAGTCTGCTGATTAACGATGCCTACAATTCAGATCTTGGTTCCCTCGACATTGCACTCGACTTTCTAAATCAGCAAGGGCTTGAGTCTACCATCAAACATACAGTGATTTTATCTGATATCATCCAGTCTGGTGACGATAAAACAGAGCTGTATAAGAAGGTAAACCGACTGCTTATGAGTAAAAATGTGGATAGCTTAATCGGTGTCGGCGGTGAGATAAGCTCTTGTGCTTCGCTTTTTGAGATGGAGACACGCTTTTTTGATACCACCGAAGCATTGCTGGAACGGCTGGCATTTATGGATTTAAATAATCAGGCCATCCTGCTGAAAGGTGCACGCTATTTCGAGTTTGAGAAAATATCAGATCGGCTGGAAGAAAAGGTGCATCGAACCACCCTTGAGATCAATCTCAATGCATTGATTCATAATTTTAATTACTTTAAATCCCTGCTTAAGCCCAGAACTAAGGTGATGGGCATGGTGAAAGCATTTGCCTACGGCAGTGGCTCCTTTGAAATTGCTCGCTTGCTCCAGTACCATGGCATCGATTACCTCGCCGTGGCCGTAGCAGATGAAGGGGTTGCACTCAGGCGCGCGGGCATCTCCGTGCCTATCGTTGTGATGACGCCTGAAGCCAAAAGTTTTCATACAATGATCAGCCATCAGCTGGAACCGGAAATCTATAGTTTGGATGTATTGCACGCTTTCGATCGTGCCCTTGTTTCACAGGGTATTCATAATTACCCGGTACACCTGAAAATTGACTCAGGGATGCACCGTCTTGGCTTTCTTGAAAACGAGTTGGACGAACTAATTGCTTTTCTAAAGGAACATCAAAGCCTTCAGGTTGCGTCTGTTTTTAGTCATCTTGCCGCTTCAGACGAGGCATTGATGGATCACTTCACCATGGAACAGATTGAGATGTTTAAACGTTTGTCAACAAAGGTAGAGGAGGCCCTGGAAATACAAACAACAAAACACATCCTGAATTCCGCCGGAACCGAGCGTTTTGCCGAACATCAGATGGACATGGTAAGGCTGGGGATTGGTATGTATGGTGTGAGTTCGGTTGAACAAGCGAATCTGGAGTATGTCAGTGCTTTAAAAACAAGGGTTGTGCAGGTGAAGCATGTCCCACGCAACGAGACTGTGGGCTACGGTCGACGCGGCGTTCTGGAACGCGATTCGGAGATTGCCATCTTACCGGTGGGCTATGCCGATGGTTTAAACCGCCTGCTTGGTAACGGGAAGGGCTATGTGCTGATAAATGGCAGGAAAGCGCCTTATGTGGGTAATATATGCATGGATCTGTGCATGGTAGATGTGACGGATATGGGCGTTCAATGTGGTGAAGAGGTCACCGTTTTTGGAAAAGATTTATCTATCTCAGTATTGGCTGAATGGATGGGTACCATCCCTTATGAGGTTATCACAAGTATTTCGGCGCGTGTAAAACGCGTTTTTGTGCGGGAATAACCGGCAAGTTGCTGCTTCATGCCTTATCCGGACAGGATGACGAAGGGAGTGAGGAA
>JBFHER010000199.1:0-7155 GCA_041584055.1 Bacteroidales bacterium | reverse complement strand
CGTGACGTAAAGGCATTTGACACACTTACATTTTGTAATTTACTTCAGATAGATAAGGCATACCTCATTGAAGAGCTCAAAAAGGCAAAGAATTATTCGTACAGAAAACCGTCCATTTTTTTAGCGCAGTTATCCGCCATCGATTATGGCATTCTTCAGGAACAGATGTTTCGATTCAAAGGTTTCTTTGTACAGCAAAGAACAATGCGCGCTTACACAACGAACAATGCATCTCATGTACTTGGTTATATCGGGGAGGTTTCTTCGTCCGACATTTCAAAGGATGACTATTACAAGCCCGGCGATTATATCGGAAAAAACGGCATAGAACGTGTTTATGAGAAAGAGATGCGTGGAGAAAAAGGACGGCGTCTTCAAATGGTCGATCGTTTTGGCCGGATAAAAGCACGTTATCGGGATGGCCACTATGACACCCGATCTGTGCCAGGCAAAGATCTTCAACTTTCATTGGACATTGATCTTCAAAGCTATGCCGAATATCTTATGCATAACAAACTGGGAAGCGTGGTGGCCATTGAGCCCTCCAGCGGAGAAGTGCTTGCGCTGGTTTCCACACCGGAATATGATTTAAATTCCCTTGTGGGGCGTAACCGAAGTGCAAATTATCTAAAACTGGCAAAAGACACACTCAAGCCCCTTGTTAATCGAGCCATCAGTGGCACATACTCTCCGGGATCTACTTTTAAACTGGTAAATGCGTCTATTGCACTGGAAGAGGAGGCAATCAACAAATTCACCAAATTTTCTTGTCAGGGGCGCTTATCAAGTCCTACAAAGTGTACTCACAACCACATTTCACCATTGAACGTCGTTACCGCAATTGAGACGTCCTGCAATCCATTTTTCTGGAAAACGTTCCAATCAACCATCGAAAACCCCAGCATCGGTGACACCAAGCAGGCGCTCGACATCTGGGCTGATTATGTTCAGTCATTTGGCTTTGGGAAGACGCTGGGCATTGATCTTCCCAATGAAAAAAGAGGCAATGTCCCTTCGTCTGATTACTACACGCGTTTTTACGGAGGCACCTGGTGGCGTGCGATAACAATCCGCTCTCTTGCTATTGGCCAGGGCGAATTGTTGGTAACTCCTCTACAAATGGCAAACGAAGCAGCTGTCCTCGCAAATCGTGGCTTTTACTATCCCCCTCATATGGTGAAAGCGATTGACGATGTGCCCATAAAGGACACAACCCTGACCAGACGCATCAATTCCGGAATAAAGAAAGAAAATCTTGAAATCGTTATTGAGGCCATGGAGCAGGTATACGATGGCTCATTGGGAACTGCACGGGCATACAAACATCCGGATATCCGCATGTGTGGTAAAACGGGAACTGTAGAGAACATCGGAAAAGAAGACCATTCAGCATTTATTTGTTTTGCCCCTCTGGACACCCCAAAAATTGCGATTTGTGTAATTGTTGAGAACGTGGGATTTGGATCGACCTGGGCCGCTCCCATTGCAACCCTGCTGATGGAAAAATACATTACAGGAAGTATCATGCCTAAACGTCAGTGGATTGAAGATAATTTTATGAAATTAAACACCTTACATCTTGAAGAGAAAGAATAGCATCATAGCATCCCTTGACTGGTTTACCATCATATTGGTCACCGCCATGGCTTTTTTAGGATGGATTAACATCTATGCTGCAAGCTTTACTGAAGACAATGCCGGTCTTTTAGATCTATCACAACGTTACGGGAAACAACTGTTGTGGATTGGATTTGCGGCCTTTATCGCGATCATTGTTTTAATCATTGACAGTAAGTTTTATGATGCCTTCTCCTATCCAATATATGGTGTCATGCTGATTCTGCTACTTTCTGTGTTGGTGATTGGCACCGAAGTAAAAGGTGCAAAATCGTGGATCAGCCTTGGTTCTTTCAGGCTCCAACCAGCAGAATTTATGAAATTTGCGACTTCGTTAGCCCTTGCAAAAACACTTTCTAAATTCAATTTCAGCTTTAATAATTTAAAAGATTTCACCCTGTCATTTATAATTGTATTTACGCCTGCAGCTTTTATATTGTTGCAAAACGATACCGGCTCAGCATTGGTTTATGCCGCTTTGATTCTGGCTATGTTCAGGGAAGGTCTCTCCAGTTATTTTCTTATCATTGCTTTACTTGGGGCCGCCTATTTTATTGGTGTTCTGATGCTCGGAACTTTTGCAGTGCTTGCGTTTATATTTATCATCCCTGCCATAGCCATGCTTTTTCACAAGGAATGGCGACTCGCGCTTCATTGGGGCATTGCCACCATCATAGGCATTACAATCTATTTTGCCGGAAAGCTCATTTTTCCACTTACACCCTCAACTGTTGCAATTGCAACCATTACCGGTTACAGTATTTTTCTGATAATACAGGGTTTGCTCTCTAAACTACGCAATCAATTAATTTGGGTTCCTTTCCTCCTTCTATCCCTGGGTTATACCCTGTCAACCAACTATGTGTTTAACAATGTACTGGGTGAACATCAAAGCAATCGAATACAGGTTCTTCTTGGATTAAAAAGTGACCCCCTTGGGGTTGAATACAATGTGATCCAATCAAAAATTGCCATTGGCTCTGGAGGTGTAACTGGAAAAGGATTTTTAAATGGGACACAAACAAAATTTGATTTTGTACCTGAACAAGCAACAGATTTTATCTTCTGTACAGTTGGTGAAGAGTGGGGTTTCTTAGGGACTTCCCTTGTCATTATTTTGTTTGTTGTGTTCTTTCTAAGGCTTATTTTTCTGGCAGAAAGACAACGAAGTCCATTTAGCCGTATTTATGGGTACAGTGTGTTGTCTATTTTCTTTTTCCATTTTGCCATTAACATTGGCATGACCATTGGATTGGTCCCTGTGATTGGGATCCCCCTGCCATTTTTCAGTTATGGAGGAAGTTCTTTGTGGGGATTTACTTTTTTACTGTTTATATTCCTGCGTTTGGATGCCAATAGAAAGGAAGTACTTAGCTAAACTTTGGTAATACTAAAGTCGATATCTGAGCTGAAATTTCAGTTCACTTTTAACATTTCCCTGAATCTCTGTAAAACCACTGCTGATAATCTCTCTGTCTGAATAAATGGTGCATCCATATTTAGCATAAAGGGTCATTTTCCCTTTGAATTTATACGACAGGTTAAAGGCATATCTCACACCTTTTCCATAGTGCGCCGGCACAGAAAACGCATACAAAACATCGTTTTCATACGCATATAAACGCGTATCATAAGAAGGTGTAGAAAAAAATGCGACCCTTCCGTTCCATTTTACTTTATTTCCGAAAACACATCCTTTTAAATCCTGATAGAACATCCAGCCATATTCGTCTTGCTCACGCAACACGTACCTTGAACACTGCACTACACTTTTAAAGGTAAAATCATTTACAGGGTATGCCAGTGCAAATTTTCCATCATATTTATGTTTCATGAAGGTTTTAGTCACAGCGGTGCCAGACACATCCTGAGCCTTTTCTTCAAATTTAAACTTCGCTATCCATTCAAGATCCATGTTTTTTTTTCCTTCTGCCTGACACAAAAATTCCCATCCTGCAGATGGTACAGAGGCATTATAAGTTGCTACAGGAAACTTAAAAACATCAATGTATGTTCGGATTGAAATAGCTCCTGTTGGGTTCATGATCATGCCAAGGTAAATTCCCTGTTCATTTGCGGGACTGCCACCTTCGCTGAAGACATTCCCGTAAAATGAATAAAAATCTGCTGAAAGATAGCGTCCCACTACCGACAAGCCGAAGGACTTGTCCAGATACACATCTCCTCCGGCGATTCCCGATAAGTTAAACGCTTTATCTGTGCCTGATTCCATCCACCAATGAACATTCCCAAGGATGCCCCCAACACTTAAAGACATGTTCCACCAGTCTGAATACAGCCTCTCATCGCGCATAAACAAAAGATTGTGGGTGTTATAGTTCCCCTGAAGCGAGACTTTTGTTCGATTGTTCGTGTATTGCAGGCTACCACCATACTCACTTAAGCACACCGCATTCCTTTTATTATACTCCAACAAGGTTCTGTGATAACCGCCATTCTGAATGGATTTAAAATAACTTACACGCTGAATTGTATCGTCATACACTGTTGCATCCATTTTTTGTCGGGCCCCAAAAACAATGGCCTCAAAATTTTGCCTCCCCAAATGAACCACAGCACCTCTCTTAAACCAACCACCATCAGCAGAGGTAGAAAACCGGAGTTTCTGCGTTCCGTAATCAGAAATGATCAGTGCAGATTTACGATTGAACAGGTTGGATGATTGAATCAATCCCTGCCCAAAATGAATTTTGTAATCACCAAAAATGACCTTTCGAACTATACCACTGCCTACATACTGCAATGCGGAAGAAATAAACGCAGGCTTTTTATTGTAAATGAATGCTTCACCCGGGTCTTTTTCAGAAACCAGCATCCATGTGTACTTCCCATACGACAATTTATTCCTGATTAAGCACGATCCCGGTGATCCCAGTGCTTCCTTATTTTCAAATCCTAAGGTCCGTTGCAAAGTCCCTGCAGATCGAAACAATATCTCATTGCCAAGCCTTGCCTTTTGGTTCCTTTCCTTAAAAAAGGATGCTTCCTCTTTGACGGAAACAAAGGGAATTGTATTCTTTATAAGATTCTGATCAAATCCTTCAACCCCTTTCAGCTCGTACAATGAGATCATTGGCCCAAACTGGTAGATGTAATAATGCAGGTTCTCAATAAGCCGATCCGTAAGAAAAGGCAGACGTTTCAACGCTTCCTTTGTGGAAGTATTAATGTTCATTGGATGCTCTGCCATTGCATGTAATTCATCCAGCATTTCCTGCTCCATCTGCAGCTCGGGAAAATCCTCCTGAAGCGTTTCTATCAAATCAGACAGTTGGTTCGTTAATTGTTCCTGCCCATATCCTGATTTACAACAACAGATCAAAAGAAAAAGCCACAAAACATGCACATGAACCTTCATAAAACCTTAAGAATTGAAATGCTGTAAACCCGGCCTGCTCTTTGCATCTGCCGACAACTAAAACTTACTTCCCAGTCCGCAAAATCATATTTAACGCCTGCACCAAGAGCCACGCCAAGAGATTGAAAACCCAAATTAATTTCCAGTGATTCGACGGGTTGATAGTTGATCCCAAATCTGCCGATAGGCTGATCCCTGTCATTGCCTGCTATTTCTGCATTCAACTTAAGTTTAGATGCCATGGCATAAGCGAAACCAAATCGATACTCAACCACCATTCGTTCTTCGTATGATCCTATCCGATATGCCACCGCAGGAGGATTGAACAAATGAAAACCGATGGTCAAGTCCTCACGTATTTCCCAAAGCAAACCCAGCTCAAAAGTTGCCAGAACTTTCGTGCTTTCCTGCGCATTCAGCTTAAAATTAAACACATCCATATGCAGTCCTGCCCCTACCCTTTCCCCAAAAATCCGAGAATAACCAAGGCCTGTCTTATAAACCGGAAACAAGGAGCAGCCAAAGGCACTGAACTGCATTGAAGTAACACCGTTGAACATAGGACTGGCAACAATAAACGTGCGTGTTGAAAATTCCTTTAAGCCATATCTCAAGTCATAACTAATTCCGAATGACGGTTCATCCACAAATGCCAGAGCACCCTGATTATTAACACAACTCCAGGCATCAATTTCTGCAACGCTTGCATTCCCAAGTCCTCCCGAATATCCACCATAAGAAACATATCCTTCGTTTCCTAAACCTGACACCATCCGTGAAAGGACAAAAAATACATACAAACAAAGATTTCTTTTTTTCATGCCAAACCAATTACTGCAATGCTGACCTCTGCTCCCGGAATTTTCTGAATGGCAACCGCTGCAGCCTCGAGAGTAGAACCTGTTGTCATCACATCATCCACCAATAAAAAGTGTTTATTATGCCACACAGGCTCTCCAACTGGCTCAAAAATACCACTTACATTTTCCCATCTTTCGTAGCGCGCCTTCCGTGTCTGAGTTGGATTGTACACAACGCGTTTAATCGGTTTACCCAATTCTATTCCCATTGCAGTGGAGATGCCAATGCCGATGCTGTCGCTTTGATTATAACCTCTTAAACGTTCTTTTTTAGGATGGAGCGGAATCGGAGCAACGCAATTCACCTCTCTAAAGCGTGGACTGTTCAAAAGTGACTCACCCAGCATTTTTCCGAGGAATTCACCCACATCCTTGCGTTGATGATATTTTAAAGCATGAAGCAATTCCTGCAATCGTCCATTTTTTACAAAATAGCACAATGCCGTAGCCGCCTTAACATTAACACGTCCCCAGAAAACCTCTTCCACAGGATTATTTTTCATCAAATGAAATTTGGTTTCGGGGAGTTCGTGGAGGCACTTCAAACAAATAACAGTTTCCTGTTTTGTAAGATGATCACCACAGGCCACACACAATTCAGGATAGACCAGTCCGATCAAATCCTTGAAATAATTAAGTATACCCATTTCCATAACGGCTTAATTTTCGGGTTCAAATAATTAATCCATGCACATGTTTGATACGTGAACATAGGATTGTATTTTTGCATATGATTGCTCTTGCTCTTTTCTGTCAAGAACAATGTGTCAATCAATACGTTTTAATCCAATAAACCAACATTCATGTTCAGATTGATGAATTGGTTTAAGTCAGGTTTTATAAATTTACAAAAAAAATATATGTTGAAAAATAGTTTTTTCTCCGTTTGTCTATCGACGCTTCTAATGATCCTTTTATTGGCAGGATGCTCCAATCATTCAAACCTTAAACGGGAAGAAATCACTGTATCAATATTACCTTATAAGTTTTTCGCTGAAGAATTAACGGGTGGAAAGGTAAATGTCAACTGCATGTTATCGCCCGGAGACAACCATGCCACATATCAGCCCAGTCCCCGGCAAATTGAAGGTTTAGAACGCTCGGCCATCTACTATACCAATGGTCTCCTTGTATTTGAAAGCTCGTGGATGCCTAATCTAAAAAGCAATAATCCTGGAATGGAAATTGTGGATTGCTCAGTTGGAATTCATATATTAGAGGGGCATGCACATGAGGATACGGACAATGGACATGGGCATGAGGATCATTCAAACTGCTCGCATGGAGGTGATCCACATT
>JBFHER010000198.1:0-7158 GCA_041584055.1 Bacteroidales bacterium | reverse complement strand
GCAACCTTTTATGATAAACATATCATCCGTACGACCTGTAATGCGATCGATGCGCCGATGAGTTCTGCCACATTTGCATTCACCCGGAATAATTCTTGTGATATCTCTGGTTCGATAACGTATAATGGGCATGGCAGCGCGATCAAGGGTGGTCATCACCAACTCTCCATACTCTCCATCGGGTACAGGTTCCATGGTATCCGGGTTGATAATTTCAACAAAAAAAGCATCTTCCCAAATGTGTAAGCCACATTGATGCGTACATTCAAATGCAACTCCAGGCCCATTCATCTCAGACAGCCCAAAAGAGTTATATGCTTTTACACCAAACATATCCTCGATGCGTTTACGGTGTTCCTCTGAGTGAGGTTCTGCACCAATCACCAGCGTGCGCAATTTTGTATCTCTTTTGGGATCAAGTCCTTGTGCCAAAAACACATCATACAAACGTGTAAGATAACTTGGAATGGCATGTGCCACAGTGGTTTCGTAATCCTGCATCAACTTAATTTGCCGCAAGCTGTTACCTGCACCTGCCGGAATACTAAGGCATCCAAGCTTTTCGATGCCGTATTGAAAGCCAAGCCCGCCGGTAAAAAGACCGTACCCGACAATGTTCTGAAACACATCTGTGTCACGAACACCTGCGGTATAGAGGGACCGTGCCATAAGGTTCGACCATGAATTCAGGTCATCCTGCGTGTGAAAAATCACCGTTGGATTTCCTGTGGTACCGGAAGAACTGTGCAAGCGAACAGCCTCCCTTTTATCAACAGCCAGAAAGCCATAGGGAAAATGATCCCGCAGATCCTGTTTTGTTGTAAACGGAAGTTTTTGGACATCCTCTACCGAGTTAATATCATTTATCCTTAACCCCAAGTCACCATAAACCTTTTTGTAAAAGGGGGATTTAATAGCTTGTTGAAGTGATGTTTTTAAACGCTCAATTTGTAAAGCCTGCAAATCCTTTCTTGCCAGTGTTTCCAGCTCCTCTTCCCAATATGTATTCAAAACGCTCACTTTTTAAAAGAAATACATCATGGTAATTAAAAGACGATTATTTGTTACGCCTGTGCTGCTGCCATAAAGACCGTCCATTGTATTAAATGTGCCTTTGTCTCCATATTCCACGCCCATGTTTTCGTACTCAAGTACAAAACGTGCTTTTCCGGCGTTGTGCGCAATATGAGGAGCCAACCGGTACATGGATTGAATATTTGTTGACATTCCCCATACCTGACTTTCGCTGATCAGAGATTTGGAGGTTCCGAGATTTAAACCATATCCGGCGAAGAAACCAAGCTGCCATTTTTTTCCATAAACAGCATTGATATAAGAGTATGAATTATTGTAATTTGTATATTCCGTAGCACCTTTATTAACTGCACTATAAGCAGAAACTCCATAGCCACTTGGCATTAACAAATAGCCAATATTTTGACCATAAACGCTTTTGGCATTCAAGGTAAGCATACCAGCCTTAAATTGGGCATATCCAACAAAAGAAACAGATTGCAAAAGATCGTCCGAAACATAGGTTTTAGCAATGGTTTCATCACTCCCCTCAACATTGATGGTAACGGTATTGGTCAAACTTGGCTTTATATGTTTCAAACTGGCCGCAGCTCCCAATGTTAATTCTCCAAACTTTGCTTCCAATCCCCCAATAAATTCGGGTAAACCTGAATTTCTACCGTATTGATCCGATTTTCCGCTAGGGCCATTAGAGACATACTGAAATTCATAAACAGCAGAAGCATTCAAGGCAACTTTACCCAGGTTATAATCGTAACGAACTTGCGGACTTCGGTTAAAGGGTTGAAAAGGTGCACCGGTATTTAAGCTTCCTACGGTCGGAAAAACAGAACCAGTCCAGAATGGATGCCATGTTTGACCAATGAGTAAAGTGCTTTTTTCCCAGTCAAGCTTCACATGACCCTGTCTGAGACGCAACAATGCTGTCAGGGTGGAAGGGTTTCCTGCAAAATCTGTTTCAATCACTGCGGATGTTGTTGCATTAAATAAATCCGGTCCACTGATTTTAATCCCAAAACGGGTAGCCATGGCTACAATGTTAGATGATATTTGCTCATTGATATGATTGCCATCCTCATCCATACCAACATAGAGAGGGTATAAATAAAACTGTTCGTTGGCAGCATTTAAACCCTTGTAGGTATCCACAAAAGCATCATTTCTGATAAAGCCATACAGTTTTACATCGATTTTCTTTTCTTCCTGTGCATCCACATTAAGGATGCCCAAAAATAATAGTACAATAATGCCTAGTTGTCTCATAATTTCTATTTGGATTGATGGTATTTAAATGAACGTACTTCTTCACTACTTATCCAAGGCCTGACCTTTGCGAAATGCATCAATATTTTGATTTACAACATCCTCCCCTTTTCTTCCGAACAACGCTTTAATTCCGGCTTCCAGCAAATCTGAATCAATTCCTGTGCTGGCTGCAGCAGCTCCCAGCATCACCATGTTCGACATGCGTTTATGGCCACATTCAAGTGCTACTTTTTCAGCCTCAATTAAAACGGTTCCTTTGTGCTCTTTTAATTCACTCAGTATTTTCTCTTCTTCGGGATAAACAGCGATGTTTTTATAAGCATCCACCGATGTAACGATGCGACCGTTTTCTGACAGATAAGGCAGGTATCTTAAGGCCTCCATTGGCTCGACGGATAATATCAAATCCGCTTCTCCCTCCGGAATTAAGTCTGAATACAGGATCTCATCAGAAATGCGCAAATGTGACTGTACTGCACCACCACGCTGACTCATTCCATGCACTTCAGCTTGCTTCACGTTGTATCCTTTTTCAAGTGCTGCCCAGTCGATAACTGCTGCAATACTGAGAATTCCCTGACCGCCAACACCGGCGATAATTATATTTTTTTGCATGTTTATCTGATTAGTTTATTACTTCTTTAATGCTTCAGCTTTTTTCTTTGCTTCTCGTTTTTTTCGCATCAGGGTTTGAATGCACTCCCTGTGTGCAATGATCACTGAAACACCCTCATATTCAAACTCTTCTTTGAACACCCGGACGTTCTCCTCTTTCTTTGTATGAATTGGTATGATTTCACGAATGTGATCTTCCGCAACACCCAGTCCCTTGCATATGTTAAACAAGCGACCTGTAGCAGCCGAGTCCTGTCCTCCCGTCATTCCTGTTGTATCATTATCAGCAATTATAAGGGTCATTGTATTGCCATCATTCACCGCATCCAGCAATCCGGTCATACCGGAGTGTGTAAAGGTAGAATCACCTATCACTGCCACTGCGGGCCGAATGCCTGCATCGGAAGCTCCTTTGGCCATGGTTACCGAAGCCCCCATATCCACACAGGTTTGAATGGAACGATAAGGAGGTAAGGCACCAAGTGTGTAACAACCAATATCTGCAAACACATGATGGTCGTAGGCTTCCAAAGCCACATTCAATGCTTCATACATATCACTGTGACCACAGCCCTGACACAACATGGGTGGTCTAGGTGCCGCCACATCCGGCATTGGTTTTGGATCTGCTTTTTCAACGCCCATGGCAATAGCAAGGTAATCGGGATTTAGTTCTCCTACCCTTGGAAGCGTGCCATCCAGACGGCCCACAATTTTATCATGATTAAAATAACCTCGTAGTAATTCCTCATACACAGGATACCCTTCTTCTGAAATCAGCACTTTATCATAGCGATCAAAAAAGGCTCTAATTTTTTGATCCGGCAATGGATATTGTCCTATTTTCAACACCGGAATATTGAGACCATACCGCTGATTTACTTCCATGGTATAATTAAATCCGATTCCAAAAGCAATAACGCCAAACGAACCTGAACCCTCCACCAGTCTTGTCAGAGGCGACGCTTCTGATTCTTTTACCAATTCACCCTGCATATCCACCAATGAACTGAATCTTTTTCGTGCAATGGCTGGTAACAGAATAAACTTTCCATTTTCTTTCTCTGGCGAAAGCAGATTTTGCGAAGCGGCTTCCACCCGATCGACACCTGCCCGCGAGTGAGACAAACGCGTGGTTATACGTAACACCACAGGAAGCTTTACCCTTTCAGATAAATCAAAAGCGTAAATGACAGCATCATAAATTTCCTGTTGAGAAGACGGTTCAACAACCGGTACCATCGCAAACCTGCCATAAAAACGGGTGTCCTGCTCGTTTTGCGATGAGTGCATGGACGGATCATCGGCCACAGCCATCACCAAACCGCCATTGATACCTGTAATGGCTGAATTGATAAACGCATCCGCAGCCACATTCACACCCACATGCTTCATGCAAACCAGCGTTCTCTTTCCGGCGTAGGACATGCCCAATGCTGCTTCGTAAGCGGTTTTTTCGTTAGCCGACCAGGATGATCGTATGGATTTTTGTTGTGCTTCTTTTGATTTTTGAATAAACTCTGTAATTTCTGTTGAAGGCGTGCCCGGGTAGGCATAAACCCCCGAAATACCGGCATCAATTGCACCCAATGCAACGGCCTCAGCTCCAAGTAATAATTGTTTTCCCATCCAGCAAAAATATAATTTTGATCGACAGCATAATATTGTTAAAATAGAATATTGTATTCAATTGCTTAATTTTTAATGAAAATAAATAAGGAAATGTATGAATTGAAAAGATATTCAACTGAATTGCTTTGAGTTTGATAGCGCAATGCCATCCGACCTTAAACTTACTCCACACGGTTATCAAACACTATACTGAATCAATAAATTCACTTAAACTCTCGTCACGTTCCATCTTCATTTTCTTTCTCAGTCGATGGCGAGCCATGTGCACACTCCCCACTGAAATACCCAATATAAAAGCCATTTCCTTACCAGAAAAGTTCAGTTTTATCAAAGCACAAATTTTTTGATCTGCTGCACTTAAACCGGGAACACTTCCCAGCAGACGCTCATAAAACCCCAGATTCACCTCCATGAAACGGCTGTTGAAGTCCTGCCATAACCCTTTTGAACTTTGCTTTACTGACTTCAGCACAGCTTTTTTTTCGGAAGTAGTCCCTCCTTTTTCTAACTGACTGCTCAAATTAACAATGATTTCTTCTCTTTCTATGAGTCTCAGCGTGTAATCGTATAGATGCTTGTTCTTCCTTGCCAATTGCGCTTTGCTCAATGTTTGTTTTTGCTGTATTTCATTGCTCTTTTCACTTCTCTTTGTTTTCTTGTATATCCGAAAAAGCAATATTAAAGTAAACACCAACAGTAATAAGCTCATAATCAGAATTCGTTTTAAACGCAAAACCGACTTCTCTACCTTGACAAGTGCCATTTTATTCTGGTTTAGAGCCTTACTCTTTTTTAGCAGCTCCTCCCTGTAGCGATTTTTAACAGTTATAAAATCACTGTTTTGGAAACTGAGTGCACCGAAATACCGATCGTTTAATCGTTTTGCTTCTTTCAAATTTGCATAGGCTTCCACATACCATCCTCTTTCAAATAACATCCATGCATAACGTTCCAGAACGTATGGTTTTTGCCCCAAATGCATTTTATACAATTCGCCTGCCTTAATAGATTTTTCGTAAAAAAACATGGCCAGGTCCACTTCCTTTAACTCCCGGTATGCATCTCCCAACATGGAATAAAGTAAAATCAAAAATGCTTTATCTTCTGTTGCATCCAGTGTTGAACTCTCCAAATCCTCAAATATCAGCGACACCGGAATTAAAACATTGATGGCCTCATCGGCTTTACCCATTTTCAAAAATATTTGTCCTTTTTCAGCATCCAGATAAGCACGATCAACCGCGTCATGAATAATTGTATCAGAAATGGCGTAGCAGCTATCCAAATACGAGATTGCCAAATCGTACTGGTTATACCAACGATTGTACAACGCAAGGTTAAAATAGGCATTTAGCATATTTTCCGCCTTTATTCTTCCCTCAGACAAAAGACTTTTGCTTAATTCACATGCATTCAATAAATAGGTACGTGCTGCCTCCTTTTGATTAAATACATAGTTTAACTTTCCAAAAAGGGAATACGCTTCGGTCATCAACAGGGTATCTTCAAATTCTTCTGCTAAGAAAAGTGCTTCCCCTGCATGATCGTAGGCATCTCCATGATTGAGACGATCTGCCTGTATCGAACTCATACCAAGAAGACATTGGATCAGCATGGTGGTGTCTCCCCGTTCTGCTTGAATTCTTTTCATATCATCCAAAATACTTATTGCAGAATCCGGGTCCTCTTTTGATAAATTAATTGCCCTCACAACAGTTTCCTCGAAATTTATATGTAAAGTCTCTTGTGAATGGATGTTAAGTTGGAATACGTAGATAAAAGTCAGAATAAATATAACATACTTCATTATTTATCAATTATTTAAATGCAATTAGCTCATATTAAGAGACAAATATAAGTAAAGTTATAAAATACAAGTAAAAACAACGATGTTAAGTTTTAAGATGCAGAGTCATATTCATAAATTGTTTTACACACCCCATCCTTGCAGGACGATCCAATTTCATATTTTGCAATTTAGACGGACAATTATAATCAATTTCGCATATCTGACCTTCCCATCATATCAATATAAATGCGTTTACCTAAAACGAAGAATAGATGCGATCATATGAAAATTTCTCTCAACGCGTAAAATTTGCGATCCTGTTATTTAAGTTTAAAATTTATAATCCGGTCTGACTTAATGCAACTCTCATATGCCTCGCTCACAATCCATCGCAACTTGTGCTTTTAATAGATTATTCTTATCGCAAATTTAGCGCGAAAATGATCCCGATAGACATAATTTGGTTTCTCTATTAGTTGCGTTTTCTTAAGAAATTATCGATGCATCAATTCCTATTTGCTCTTAAACTACATATTAAGTATAAAATATACGAACAGTTAAAATCACTTTCTGTCAAACATATTCAATTGTAATTGGATATCACAAGCCATGTAGGAATGATTAAGCTTGATATTCTAATTTCACGATGACCTGTTCGCTTTTTGTGAGTTGGTATCCCAGCTTTGTTGATTGTAATCAAATGTCGATAACATGTCCTGATTTTTCCGGAGAGAAATATAATGCATTGAGGAGCCCAGAGTAACATAGAACATATAGCCAGAAATATATTATTTGGATCAACTGCTTTTAAGCTTTATACG
>JBFHER010000197.1:0-7164 GCA_041584055.1 Bacteroidales bacterium | reverse complement strand
GTTGCTGTATCCGCCTGGCTTTTACCGTTATCTCATTGATGTAGATGTTGTTTGGAATCAGTGGTATTCTGAGCGCATTGCCTTGCAGGCGTGCCTTGCGAAGAAGTTGAGGCTGATAATCATTATGAAAGATCACCATCACCGAATGACCCGGCCAGGGACTGATGTCACATTGCCCGTTTTTATCAGTGAATAAAGTGTCAGAACCATAGGAAATCCGGACCCCCGAAATAACCTCATTTGATTCTGAATCTATCACCTGAATGGTTTGTGCACTGAGAGAATTGACGGTGAATAGTACAACGATAAACCCGATAATCCAAATTCCTTTCATCCCAAATTAAGAGAATTATGCATTGATTTCCAACGGCGCCCCGACTGGTGTGTCAGGGCATGCAAAAAAATAATTTTTTCAGGAGAAAATGCTGATTGGATACAATTTATATGATATAAAGAAGGTGTAAATGCGATCACAATGTTTTCTTATTTGCAGGGTTGAATTTATTCAGAAAACCAAAGATAAAACAAATTGGATTCTGTTTTTTAGGATGAATGCCTTAAGTGTTTATTTAGAGTCAGACTGAATTAAAAAAGTGTTGTTTTAGTATTTTTCCTGTTATGAATGTTCAGAAGTGACATATTTATTTTCTATTTTAGCATCTTATAACATATTTCTTATGAAAACGAATTTAATAGTGCTTTTTGTGATTTTGTTTTTTGCATCATGTGGTACGAAAAGTGATGTTAAAAACAACGGCGATGACAGTCGTTTCTTTGTAGATGGCAATTCAGGAACAATCAGTAAAAAAAACAAGTTGAAATTTCCGGATTGGGTAGAAGTTGGGGTAGAATGTTATGGTTTAATCGTTTATGAAGCTGGTGAGGATGTTAAGGTTGGATATCCTGCAAAATTAAAAGTCATAAATGAGAAGCATGACGGGTATAAATGTGAAACCCTTGAGGATGTGAAAATGTACAAGAGTCTGGGCTGCGATAAGCTTGGCATCAAGAAGGGTGAGACATGGTGGGAGACTGATGGAGACCTTTATAAAACAAAAGAAGAAGCGGTTGCAATCTTAAAAGAGCGGGACTGGCTTTTTGAATTCTGACCGAATTAAGTACGACACACCCCGGGCTTATTGCTACGCTGTCTAAGTTACGAAATGATGAATGAAAATTAAGGTTCTTGTAAAATTTGAAAAGGCAATCCCTTGTGTGTTTACGGGATGTATATTTTTTATAAGGCACTAAACCGAAAAATATCAATGAAAAAAACGAAAAGTAACATTGTAAGAATAGTATTTCAGGGAATTGTCCTTTTGTATGTTCTTTTTCTTGTGATTAAATCTGTTTTTTATTCCGGGAATATAGACTTTGAAAAATATTGTCCATTCGGCGGTTTACAGGCATTGGGAAGTTACCTGAATCGTGGATCCCTTGCATGTACCATGAGTAGCACACAAATCACCATGGGTTTGTTATTAGTGGTGGCGATGGTCCTTTTTGGAAAGTTATTTTGCAGTTACATTTGTCCGCTTGGCAGTCTTGGAGAATGGTTCCATAAACTTGGGCATAAACTGAAAATTACAATCCAGGTAGGCAAGCTGCTTGATGCATTCCTGAAGTCACTTAAATATATTTTGCTGTTTGTTGTTTTTTATTACACACTTGATTCAAGTGAGTTGTTTTGTAAAAAGTTTGATCCTTTCTTCGCACTGACTACCGGTTTTGGACATGATGTGGTTTTATGGATGGCATTGCTTGCCATCGGTTTGTGGGTGTTTGGATCCGTGGTCATACGGATGTTCTTTTGTAAATATTTGTGTCCTCTGGGTGCATTAACGAATATCTTCCGGTATTTCCTTGTTTTTGCATCAATCATGCTGGTTTATATTATTTTATTGTATTTGAATGTTGAATTGTCTTATGTTTGGCCGCTTGCAATTTCCTGTGTGGCTGGTTACATCCTCGAATTGAAGATTAAAACAAGAAATATTTTCCCTTTGTTTTTGAAGATTAACAGAAATGTTGAAAGTTGTATTGACTGCAACCTTTGCTCAAGAGCATGTCATCAGGGCATTGATGTTGCAAATCTCACCACGGTTAACCAGGCTGACTGCAATCTTTGTAATGATTGTTTGCATGTGTGCCCGGTTGAGAATACCCTGACCTTATCAGGGAAAAGACGGAAGTGGCTGACGCCATCACTTGTTGTGCTATTTGTGACAGCCGGAGTGATTATTGGAGCCACCTATGAGCTTCCGACAATAACGGAAGTGTGGGGTTCGAAAGAAGAAATGAATGAGGCTTCTGTTTTACGTATGGAAGGACTGAAGGACATAAAATGTTTTGGTTCCAGCATCAGTTTTGCGAACAAAATGCGCCGCATGGATGGGGTGATGGGAGTAAGTACTTTTGTAAATTCTCATACGGTTAAAATCTGGTATGATGACGAGGTGCTCACAGAGGATGAAATCAAGGAAGGAATTTTTAAGTCATCAAAGTATGTGCTGAAAAAAATGTCTGCCAGGATTGATTCAGTTCAGGTGATAAAAATAGGCTTGGATAAGTTTTTTGATGTTTACGACAATAACTACCTCATTTACATGCTCCGTAATAAATTAAATGTGAACGGCATGATGACGGAATACGGTTGTCCTGTAAATTTATATCTGTACTATGCCGATACGGTTAATGTAGATCCCGAACAGATCAAAGAAGTGCTGGAAACGGATGCCCTGATGATTGAAGGAAGCAACGGAAACCAAACCGTGGATCCGGGTTTTGAAGTTGTATTCATGGACCTTGATCACGCAAAATTGTCCTTACTCGAATTTGCTGAACTCTTTTTTAATAAAATAAAATACATTTATAACGATAGACAGATCGCGGAGGAAGGGTTGTATTGCTATGTTCTGAATGGTGACTTTAATGGGGCCAGCTTTCGCGACTATCAATATCTGTACAGTCATCTTGGACATAATACAAGTATCTACGGTTTTGAAAATTTTCAGGATAGTCTGAAGACAAAAATATGTGTCTATTATGATCAAATAAGTTTGCCTGAAGCAGGGGTATATGATGCACTTTCAATTGATAGCCTGACGGTGCATTTTACAAATGGAAAGGATGCGCAATATGTAAATCCTTTTGATTTTAAGGAGGGTGGAAAGTCGGTAAAAGTGGATCGTTTATCCTATAAAAATTAGCTGTTTGAAAGCGATCGTTAAAATATTGGTATTTTATGTTTCCTTGTCGGCTTATGTGGTCGCACAGGAGAAGCCATCCATAAAAGGAAAGGTTGTGGATGCATCCAATGGTTTACCCATCGAAATGGTGACCATCGGGATAAAAAATATCGATCGCTGGACGACCACAAACAGTGAGGGTGAGTTTACTATTACAGGTTTGCCTTCAGGGGTTTATGAGTTGTGTGCAAGCTATATCGGATATGAAGTGCATTGTAAATCGATCGTTTTGGATGGGCTGCTATTCGAACTTATTGAACTTGAGAAAAGCACACTGGCAATCCAGGAAGTCACCGTGCGGGCAAAAGAAAGTCAGGGCCTTGGAAGTGTTTCAGATATCAGCATGCAAACCCTTGAACATATTCAGCCGACAGACCTGTCGGACGCATTGCAGTTGCTGCCCGGAGAACTTTCAAAGAACCCTAATTTGTCGAACCCTAACCAGTTGAAAATAAGAGATTTTGAGTCAAATTCAAATCCGAACTCAAGTTTAGGAACTGCCGTCATTATTGATGGGTCTCAAATTTCGAACGACGCCAATATGCAGGTTTTAAGTACGGCCAGTTCAATTTCAGGGAATGTGGGAAGCGTTTATAACTCAACGGCGACAGGTGGTGTTGATGTGCGTGGGATATCAATTGATAACATTGAAAGCATTGAGGTTGTACGGGGAATCCCAAGTGCCGAACATGGTGACCTGACTTCCGGTGCAGTCATTGTCAAAACCAAAGCGGGATATACCCCAATAAATTTAAAAGTTAAAGTTGATCCACAGCTAAAATTATTTTCGGTGGACAAAGGGCTTCAGTTAAAAAACAACGGTGGTGCAATTAATTTACAAACGGATTATACGGAAGCTTTGAATGATTTGCGTTATAAATACAAATCTTTTAATCGGATCACCGGAAACCTGGGTTATTCGAACACTTTTTTTAAGAAAAATTATCCAATGAGCTTCAATGTGAAATTTGCACTTAGCCAGAATATCAATGCGCAGAAATCTGATCCGGATATGCGGGATATTGAGGATTACAGTGCGGAGGATCTAAGCTTTAGAACAAATGTATTTGGAACATGGAATTTAAACAAACCATGGATAAGCAATATTAAATATGCATTTAGCTCAAGTTTTGAACATCAACTCACAAAAATAAAAGAAATTGAATCCATCAACGGAGCCCAACCCTTGTTTCAATCTTACGAAAGTGGAATTTTTGAAACCATCTATTTGCCCAGCTCCTATTTAAGTGATTTATCAATCGATGGGAAACCCTACAATTATTCAGCAAAGATTGTGGGTAATGTCAATCGTAAGTTCGGATATGTGCGAAACAATCTTGTGATAGGTGCAGACTGGAGAACGAATGGTAACAATGGAGATGGAAGGCTATTTGATGTGACTAAACCACCGAATCCGTTGAGCAATAATTCAACAAGGCCAAGGTCATTTAAGTCCATTCCGGCTTTGAATCAGCTGTCATTTTTTGCCGAGGATCTGCTTACTGTTCCCCTTGGAAAAACACTGCTGGAAATACAAGCCGGGATCAGATATACCAACTTACAGCCTGAGGGCCCTTTTAAGTCCGGACTTTTTACTTATATTGATCCCCGGTCTAATTTCAAATGGCGTTTGTTTGCCAACGAAAAAGCTGCAGTTTTTCAACAGGTATCATTAAAAGGAGGCCTTGGCATTGCCACCAAATCTCCAACCTTATTGCATTTTTACCCTGACAATGCCTACGAAGACCGGGTTAGTTTTAATTACCTTGATCAGGTGGACAATCGCATGGTTGTGGTTTCAACTACGGTAAACAGCGATCTGAGTAATCCGGATCTCAAACCGGCAAGAAACTATAAAAAAGAGCTTGGTCTTTTCCTTAAACTTTGGCAGAAAAAAATAAATGTGACCGCCTATCAGGAGCATTTGAAAAATGGTTTTTCCTTTAATCGTGTTTATGATCAATTTGTTTACAAACGTTTTGACTACTTAGAGGCCGGATTGTATCCCTATTTTAGAGACAATGGCTTGTTTTATCTTCAGGATGGGGTAGAGAAACAGATTGGCAGTACCAACGATACGCTGTATTACGATTATTCTGTTCCGGTCAATGGCATAGAAAATGTTAAAAAAGGAATTGAATATACAATTGAATTGGGAAAAATAAATTATTTGAATACAAATGTGGTTGTGGATGGCGCATATTTTCACTTAAAACAACAAACATCACTTGATAATCTGTATCAACCCACACACTATTATGCAGGTAAAACTACACAATTGGTTGGGGTGTATGCCAAAGGAGAAGGCAAATTGTATGAGCGTTTTAATACGAATGTCAGAACCATTACGCATGTGCCTTCACTGCGACTGGTTGTATCACTGATTACCCAAATCGTTTGGAAAGAAAAGACACAATACATTTACGAGGATGAAAACGGCGTAGAAATTCCATACATGAATGCCACGGATGGCCTGGAAGGTTCAATTTATAACAATGTCACAGATCGTAAATACATTGATCCTTTGGCATATTATGATGCCCAGGGGAACTTAAACACCTTTAACCGGGAACTGGCGACGGAAAAACCCCTGGTCAATTTAATTAAAACGGTGAACAACGTCCGCTTCTATATGGCCGAAGACCTACCGCCTGTGGTGCAGTTTAATGCCCGAATAACAAAGGAAATCGGTGATTTTTCAACGGTTTCATTCTTTGTAAATAATATTATTAATTATCAGCCTTATCACGCAAGTGACCAGGTTCAAAATGGCTATGTACAACGCAATAATTCCACCTATTTTGGTGCCGAAGTAAAAATTAAATTGAATTATTAACCCAATTAAATAATTGATTATGAAAAGTTTAAAATTAGTATTTGCTGTTATGTTGACAGGTTTGTTTTTGTACAGCTGCGATCCTGAGGCAGAACTGTACAAGGTAAATGTAACCGTTGAATATCCGGATGGTTATACAGGATCAGATCTTTCCGGAATTACAATCAAGATCGTCAATTCTCAATCAGGAATTAAGGATTCTGCAACAACGGATGTGAATGGGTTGGTTAGTTTTGAAGTGGAATCCGGGGCATACACAATCACGGCAAGCATGCTTACGGATGAATTTGCATTTAATGGAATTCTTGAAAATCAAAGCATTCCAGGTACGGTAGATGACTATACCCTGACTTTGAATGCTGCATCTTTAAGTGGAGGTTTGGTATTCAAGGAGATTTATTACACCGGCTCCAAAACCACAGAGGATAAGTCATATTATTCAGATCAGTTTCATGAAATATATAACAACAGCGACGAGGTAATCTACCTTGATGGACTATGCATCGGTGTCTTGCAACCAACAAGCTCTTCAGAGTCACCCTGGGTAGACTCAGAAGGTAATTTGATGGATGTTTTGCCGGTGACCTTTATGACATGGATGTGGCCGGGAACGGGCATGGATTATCCGCTGGAGCCCAGAACCAGTACTGTTTTAGCTCAGGATGGCATTGATCATAAAGACGATCCGCTAGGAAATTCAAATTCACCTGTTAACCTGGGCATGGCTGATTGGGAGACCTATTTTGAAACCTCAGGAAAAGATGCAGATGCACCTGCTGTTCCTAACCTGGTATCGATTTACTCAACCACATCTACCATGAACGATTGGCTGCATTCCGTATTTGGAGCTGCCGTGATTATATTCAGGCTGCCTACTGGGGTAGATTATGCTTCATTTGTTGCTGATGCCAGTAACTTTATGACAAATCCGGCGAGTTCTTCTTCAACAGAGTATCTGATGGTAAATAAAGAGTGGGTGATTGATGCTGTGGAGATTGTTCGGGTTGAGGAAACAAAACGATACAAACGCTTGCCAGTTGATCTTGATGCCGGTATGGTATGGTGTGATGGAACCTATAT
>JBFHER010000196.1:0-7176 GCA_041584055.1 Bacteroidales bacterium | reverse complement strand
TTATGAAGAAGGATATGGCATATCTTACAAGGGTATTGATTATGCCAATGAAAATAACTTCAGCCTTGTAATTGCCCTTGATTGTGGTATTAAAGCGCACGAAAAAATAAAATATGCCAACGAGCGCAATATCGATTTTATTATTTGCGACCACCACACACCGGAAGCGACACTGCCTGATGCAGTGGCTGTTCTGGATCCAAAACGAAACGATTCTGAATATCCGTTCAGACATCTATCCGGATGTGGCGTGGGCTTTAAGCTTATTCAGGCATTTGCCATTAACAATCAAATTGATTTTTCGGAAGTAAAAAAACTTCTGGATCTTGTGGCTGTAAGCATTGCTTCTGATATTGTACCCATCACGGGTGAAAACCGAATTCTTGCACACTTTGGACTGAAAAAACTCAACAGCAATCCAGGGATTGGTATGCAAACCATTGTGGATATTGCAGGCTTGCGTGAAAAAGAAATCAACATCAGTGACATCGTCTTCAAAATAGGACCCCGAATCAATGCTTCCGGCAGAATTCAAAATGGAAACGAGGCCGTTGAACTGATGGTTTGTACGGATATGGAGGCCGCACGAAGCAAGTGCCTTGAGATAGATGAATACAACCAGACCCGGAAAGATTTGGACAAGGGCATCACTGAAGATGCACTCTCACACATTGATCTCGACGAGGTTGAACAGGCGAAAAAAACAACCGTACTTTACAACCCTGAGTGGCACAAAGGAGTCATCGGAATTGTTGCTTCGCGACTCATAGAAAAATATTACCGACCTACGATCATCCTTACAAAATCCAATGGTTTAATTACGGGCTCGGCAAGATCTGTTGCCGGATTTGATCTGTACAAAGCGGTGGATCATTGTCGGGATTTACTTGAGAATTTTGGAGGACATATGTTCGCTGCGGGCATGACCCTGAAAGAAGAAAACCTGGAGGCTTTCAAAGATCGATTTGAAAATTATGTTTCTGAAAACATTCAGCCTGATCAGATGGTGCCACAGATTGACATTGATTCAGAGGTGAAATTTGGCGACATCACGCCTAAATTCTATCGCATTCTTGATCGTTTTCGGCCATTTGGCCCTGACAACATGAAACCCGTTTTCATGACAAAAGATGCCAGAGATGCGGGAGGTACGCGACTGGTTGGAAAAGATCAGGATCATTTAAAGCTTGATCTGGTGGATGACACAAATAACTGGCCTATGTCAGGAATTGCATTCTCCATGCCTCAGTTTCATGACCATTTAAAAAAATCACGACCTGTTGACATTTGCTATACCATCGAGGAAAATTATTTCAATGGCAATAAAAACATGCAATTGATGGTCAGAGATATCAAGGAAAAATAAAACATTTCAGAACATACATTTGAAGTTATAAGTGTTTCGTTTCGGTCTTATGCTGTTAGGCCCTATGGGTGTTCTTCAAAAGATGCATATCATTGTAATTTGATCACGGCAATCCCCGAACAAAAAGATGCTTAAAAATCATTGCAAATTGAGTCATTTTTTTAATCATATTGCCATTTACGCTCCGGAACAGGCCGTTAATGCACCGATTATCGGGGCTATTCTGAAAGGCTCTGCGCCGAATGAACTTTTTGAACTGCGGGGCAAAAAAGGAGTTCTTTTTTCAAACACCACACTGGCATCATTCATTGAAGAAGAACACAAACACGACTTTTTTGAGCTTACCGGTAACAGTCAAAGAAGCATCCGTACATTTTCGAGCGGAGAACAAAGAAAAGCACTGCTGCAATACCTTTTATCTCAAAACCCAGATTTTATACTCCTCGACAATCCCTTTGATGCTCTTGATACAAACAGCGTTTCAGAGCTTAAATCTGCACTGACAAAATTATCAAAAAGGATGCCGGTCCTACAAATATTTAAACGTCGATCTGATTTACTCCCTTTCATTCAGGATCTGGTACAAATCCATAAAGAGAACGCCATTACAAGGGAAAAACTGAGTGATTTCCTGAAGAAAGAGGAGATCTCTCATTCCTCCCGTTTCATTGGTTCTATTCCTGCTCCTCTGGAACACTTCCGGCTTGACCAGGATGAACTGATACGTTTCGATAATGTGAGCGTTCGCTATGATGATCGCATCATATTAAACACAATTTTCTGGACCGTCAACAAAGGTGAGTTTTGGCAATTAAAGGGTCCCAATGGCTCCGGCAAAACCACGATCCTGTCAATGATCAACGGGGATAATCCCAAAGCCTACGGTCAGGCAATATACCTGTTTGGAAAACGCAAGGGAAGTGGTGAAAGCATTTGGCAAATAAAGAAAATGATTGGTTATTTCAGTCCCTCTATGATGGATCTTTTCAAACGCCGAAACACCGCGTTGCAGATGGTTGTTTCGGGTTTAAAAGACAGCATTGGGCTCTATAAAAAAGCCGGAAGCACTTCCGAAGCTCTTGCATTGAAATGGTTACAGCTCCTGGATTTAGAATCATACAGGGACGAACCTTTCCTCAAGCTCAATCAGGTTCAACGTCGTTTGGTATTAATTGCACGGGCCATGATAAAACATCCCCCACTGCTGATCCTTGATGAACCATCCACCGGCCTGGATGACAAAGGTGCTACATTGCTTTCAGTCCTCATCAATAAAATGGCAGCAGAAAGCAAAACAGCAATCATCTACGTATCCCATCGCAAAGAGCCTGGCCTGACACCTGACTACATTTATGAATTGATTCCTGGTGAAAAAGGTTCCAGGGGCTTCATTGTTAAAGCATAAATTCCCTGATTAAAATCATACTCTTTATTGCCCTCTAAAAGTACCTTTGCGTAGGTACTTACACAATATCAATTCTCATGAAAAAAATCATCGAATGCGTTCCGAATTTCTCTGAGGGAAGAAATTCAGATACAATAGAAGCGATCGCCAAAGCAATTAGAGAAACCGAGGGATGCACCCTGTTGGATGTGGATCCTGGTGCTTCCACCAACCGCACTGTATACACCTTTGTTGGCGACGAAAAGTCAGTGGTACAAGGCGCCTTTAATGCCGCAAAAGTGGCCTTTGAGTTGATCGACATGCGCAAGCATCACGGATCACATCCCAGGATGGGTGCAATGGATGTTTGTCCCTTTATACCTGTTGCAAATGCCAGCATGGAGGATTGTGTGACGTGCTCAAAACAGTTTGCTAAATTGGTATCCGAAGCGTTGAATATTCCCCTGTACCTATACGAATTTTCACAGGATCAGGTCTATCGCAAAAAACTCCCCGCCATTCGTGAAGGTGAATATGAGGGGATTTCGCAACGCATCACACAAGCGAAATGGAAACCGGATTATGGTCCTGCAAAGTTCAACCCCAAATGGGGCGCAACTGTCACCGGAGCACGCACATTCCTGATTGCCTATAATGTAAACATTCTTGGCACCAAGGAGCAAGCCTTCAGAATTGCCTTATCCATTCGTGAAAACGGAAGAAATGATGGGCAACCTGGTCTACTTAAAGAATGCAAAGCGATCGGTTGGTATGTTGATGAATACAACATGGCTCAGGTATCCATTAATTTGAATGATTACAACGTCACCGCTATTCATGACGCATTTGAAGCTTGCAAAATGGAAGCAGCCAAAATCAATGTTGCGGTTGCCGGATCTGAGCTGGTGGGACTGGTTCCAAAAGAAGCGCTTTTGCAGGCAGCGGACTACTACATTCACAGGGATAATCTAATGATCCCTGAAGAAAGCCAGCAGATCAAACTGGTAATTGACAGACTGGGATTAAATTCGGTGGCGCCTTTTGATCCGCAAAAACGCATCATTGAATTCCTGGTGGAGGATAAATCCGCCCATCCACTGGCCAACCTATCACTGGCCAATTTCATCCGAAGTGTGGCAGACAGAACATCTGCACCAGGGGGAGGATCAGTATCTGCTGTAATGGCAGCGATGGGTGTCGGCTTGGGCAGTATGGTTGCCAAATTAACCTATGGTGTCAGAAAATTTGAAGATGTGGATAAGCCCATTCGAAAAATAGTCCCATCACTTCATAATATAAGTAAAGAGCTGATTCCAATGATTGATGCAGACACCAACGCATTTAATAACTATATAAATGCTGTTCGCTTACCAAAAAACACACCTGAGGAAATCTCAAAAAGAGAAGAAGCGATGCAATTAGGCCTGCAAGAAGCCATTCGCATTCCACTGCGGGTAATGCGACTTGCCAACCAGGCATGGGAGTGCATGATTGATGTTGCCCGTTATGGCAATCTGGCATCCCGATCAGACATAGAAGTGGGTGCGAAAGCCCTGGAGGCAGGCATTTGGGGCGCCTATAAAAATGTTGAAATCAACATGAATGACATCGCAGATGAAGCATTTAAAACGGGTACTCTTCAGGAAGCAGACTTATTGTTGCAAACGGCACAGGTTAGTTTAAAAGCTGTTCTAAATGAACTAAAAATGAGGTAATGTCAAACACAAATTATTATGATCGATTGGGAGTCCTTGTTTTAAGTTCACGACTTCGTAAAATAAGTGAAAGGCTGTTGTTAGAAATTGCGGCTGTCTATAAAGCACAAAACATCGATTTTGAACCGGGTTGGTTTCACATCCTTCACCTTTTATCTGAGCATGAAGAAATGTCAATCACAGAAATATCAGACATGCTTCAGGTGTCACACCCGTCGGTTATTCAGGTTGCGAAGGTGATGGAGAAACGTGAATTACTCCATACTTTCCCGGGAAAAGAAGACAAACGAAAGCGCATTATCAGGCTAACATCTAAAGGATCACAACTTCTAAAAAAGGCACAACCCATCTGGGAAAAGCTGGAAAAAGCAATGAACGAAACCCTGAATCAGGGAAAACACAGTAAAAACTTGCTAAAAGCGATTTCAGAATTTGAAACAAATTTTAAGAAGAAACCTTTAAAAGAGCAATTTACACAGCTAAACCCCACACACAAAAAATAAAATATCAATTCAATGAATTTGACATTCAAATACGGCATTGATTATCTTACAACAGGCATCGCGCTGGATATCGCAGCGGGCAGAACCCAGGGCATTTTATGTGACGAAGCTTTGAAACGCATTATCAGAAGCAGGCGATCTGTTGAACGAATTGTAGAAAAAGAAAGCAGGGTATATGGCATCAATACCGGCTTTGGGCCCCTCTGTACAACAATCATTTCTCGGGAAGACACCGAGAAATTACAACACAATTTATTAATTAGTCACAGCGTGGGCGTTGGTGACTACATCGATGATGAAATTGCAAAGCTGATGCTCATTTTGAAAGTCCATGCCCTGGCGCAGGGTTATTCCGGCATTCAATTAAGCACTGTTGAACGCATCATCTGGCACATCGAAAACAACGTTATCCCAAAAGTACCTGCACAAGGCTCTGTGGGTGCCTCTGGTGATTTGGCGCCACTGGCACACCTCTTTCTACCGCTTATCGGATTAGGAAAAGTATCTGCAAAAGGCAACATAAAAGAGACGGCCCAGGTGCTGACCAGAAAAGGACTTTCCCCACTGGTGCTGGGTGCAAAAGAAGGTTTGGCGCTCATCAATGGAACGCAATTTATGGCAGCCCACGGCATCAAAGTTGTAGAACGTCTGGCAAACTGCCTTGATGTTGCTGACATTGTTGGAGCCATGACCCTGGAAGCATTGCTGGGATCTGTTAAACCCTTTGAGGCAATCCTTCATGAGATCAGACCATTTAAGGGAAACCAGCATGTTGCTTCCCGTCTGAGAGCGCTTTTAAAAGGTTCGGAAATACTGGACTCACATCAGCACTGTTCACGTGTTCAGGACCCATATTCTTTGCGCTGCATTCCACAGGTTCATGGCGCGTCCCGCAACGCCTGGTTGCACCTGAAAGAGGCCATACATACAGAAATCAACTCGGTTACCGACAACCCCATTGTGGTGGATGAAGACCACACCTACAGCGGTGGCAATTTCCATGGACAACCCATTGCTCTGCCACTTGATTACTCAACCCTTGCAGCCAGCGAGGTCGGAAACATATCTGATCGGCGTGTTTTTCTTTTGCTAGAAGGGAAAGAGGGCCTTCCCCTCCTACTCATGCGCCACACAGGATTGAATTCAGGATTTATGATTTCTCAGTACACCTCTGCAGCACTTGCCTCCGAAAACAAAAGTCTTTGCTTCCCTGCATCTGCTGATAGCATTCCTACCTCACTTGGTCAGGAAGATCATGTAAGCATGGGCTCCATCAGTGGCAGAAAAGCACTCCAGGTGGTTGACAATCTTGAAAAGATTCTTGCCGTGGAACTACTCACAGCAGCCCAGGCATTCGACTATCGCAAACCTTTGCGATCAGGAAATTTATTGGAAACCTGCCATAATTACGTACGACAATTTATTAATCATGCGGAGGAAGACCGCGTTTTTGGTGATGATATACAAACTTGTATCCGCATTGTTAAGAAAAAAGAACTGGTAAATACATTAAGCGAGGCGACGCAAACAAACGACATAAAACTGAGTGATCATGACGACATTTACGGAATTTATTGAAAAATATGCATCACATCCATGCTATAAAGCACCTGTGGGTGATGTCTTGAATGCGAAATCGTGGCAAACAGAAGCTGCCTTGCGCATGCTCCTCAACAATCTGGATGCAGATGTTGCAGAAGATCCCAGTCAATTTGTTGTTTATGGTGGGACGGGACAAGCGGTAAGAAACAGAGAATCACTTGAAAAAATTGTTGAGCTTTTGCTGGAACTTGATGAAGCACACAGTCTGCTTGTTCAGTCAGGCAAACCAGTGGGCATTGTCCGTACTCATTCTGAAGCACCGCGTGTTCTAATTGCCAACAGTAACCTCGTACCAAACTGGGCTAATTGGGAACATTTTCAAAAATTAAAGGATCAGGGCAAGATGATGTATGGACAGATGACTGCCGGAAGCTGGATATACATAGGAACCCAGGGCATATTGCAGGGGACTTATGAAACCTTTGTGGCGTGTGCAGAAAAATACTTCAATGGCAATTTGCAAGGGAAACTCATCATTTCAGCAGGAATGGGGGGCATGGGTGGCGCTCAACCCCTGGCTGCAACCATGGCTGGTGCAACATTTCTTGGAATTGATGTGGATCCTGAACGGATCAAAAAACGCGTAGAGACCCGTTACATTGATAA
>JBFHER010000195.1:0-7213 GCA_041584055.1 Bacteroidales bacterium | reverse complement strand
ACGTAATTCACAGGCAATTCCGCATTGGGAATCAGCTCCACCTGCAACTCCTGATAAGAGATGTACCCCAGCATTGTAATTGCCAGGAACAGCATGGAGATTAATACTTTACGATTTATTATAAAGTTCATGCCTGTGCGACTTCTTTGGATCCTTTTCTAAACAAGGAAAGGAAATTCTCGATTAATAAATAGACACATGGAATTACCACCAGCGTGAGCAAAGTGGACGTAATCAATCCTCCAATCACGGCCCATGCCATGGGTGATCTGAGCGATGCACTTTCTCCAAAACCAATGGTTAATGGCACCAGGGCCAGGATGGTTGTGAGGGTCGTCATTATGATAGGTCGAATACGGCGTTGCCCGGCATTCACAATTGAATCAAGCAAAGTCATTCCTTCTTTTCGCAGTTGATTAATTGCATCCACAAGAATAATGGAATCATTAACCGCAATTCCCACAAGCATAATAATCCCGATGTATGCCATAATATTTAGAGGGGCACCCTGCACATAAAAGACCAAAACGGCGCCAACCACTGCCAGTGGTACTGTTAACAAAATCGTAAACGGATGTACCAGACTTTCAAATTGCGATGCAAGCACCATGTAAACCAGAATCAGTGATAGCACCAAAGCAAAGGTCAAATTGGCCATGGATTCAGCCCGCTGTGCTTCTTCACCTGAGATTGTGTATCTATATTCTGGCGGGAATGGGACATCTGCCATTGCTTCACGAATTGTTTCAGATAACTGATCCAAAGGGATATCATTGGTTTTGGAAGCTGTGATGCTCACAATTCTGCTTTGATTCTTATGAAGTATTTCCTTTGGTGATGATCCGGTCTTAATTTGAGCAACATCGCGCAAAGGCACCTCAAGGTTACCAACCTTAAGCATCAGATTTTCAAGCTCACGCAATCCTATTTCATTTAACTTTATTGTAATATCATTCAGTTCACCTTCCACCTCCATCTGTCCGGCGTTTGTACCATCCAGTTTTTGTTTGATGGCATTCACGATGTCTGCAACATTCACACCCATTAAACCGGCACGATAACGATCGATGAGCACCTCAACTTCAGGCGCCCCACCTTCAACAGAAGACGCAATATTATTAATTCCCTGAATGCCCGAAAGGACCTGTATTACCTTCAACGAAAGTTCTTCCAACTGCTGTTGATCATCTCCTGACACCTCAACAACAACTGGCTGTGTGTTGCTGCCCAAAATATTTTGCAGGGCAGTTTCCTGTTGACGTGTGCTTATTTCCATTTCATCATCCGAAGGAAAAAAACGCTCAACCTGCGCCATAAAAGATGTGGCTTTCACGCCACTTTTTGCTTTCAGAAAAACCTTGATGGTCGCTGCATTCTGGTCATCAAACAAGGATTGATCTCCCTGAGATAAACCAGACGTTGGACCAACCTGGGAATAGACCATTTCGATGGCATCCCCCCCCATTTCTTTAAGGGTTTCTTCGATGGTAGTGACAGCACCATTGGTTCGTTCCAGTCGAGTGCCTTCTGCCATTCTGATATCCACAAAAAACTCATTGGATTCAGTCTTAGGCATAAACTCACTTCCAAGATCCTTCATCATTACATATCCACCCAAAAGCATAAGTGTTGCAAGCGAAACAACCAACCATTTATGATTGAGCATCCGTTTCAGGAAACGGCCATAACCTGTCACCTTCACAGAAGATTTTACGGTTCCTTTGAATGGTGATTTCTTACGGTACATCAGGTTATAAAACATTGGTATCATGAGCACAGCAACCACAAGCGAACTGAGCAAAGAATAGGTAACGGTTAAAGCTTGTTCTTTAAACAATTCACCAGATGCACCGTGTAAATAAACAATTGGAAGAAACACCACAATGGTTGTAAGTGTAGATGCCACAATGGCTCCTCCAACCTCGGATGTCCCGTTGATTGCTGCATCTTTTGTGCTCATGCCGGCTTCGTGATTACGAAAAATATTCTCCAGTACCACAATGGCATTGTCCACCAACATACCAGCACCAAGTGCCAAACCACCAAGGGTCATGATGTTCAGTGTTAAATCATTAAAGTACATTAAGGTAAAAGTAGCCACAATGGATATGGGAATGGCAATACTAACAATTACTGTTGGGCCGATGCGTCTGAGGAATAATAAAAGAACAAACACAGCCAACACAATACCGCCTAAAGCGCTATCCTTCACTTCATCGATGGCAGAAGAAATAAAATTACCCTGATCCTGGATGATCGTAAATTTATAATTTGGCAATGCCCTCTCCATTTCTTTCAACTCCGTCTGCAAGTCCTCAACTGCCCGAACGGTATTGTACCTTGTTTCCTTATAAATGGCCAGTCCCAAACATGGCTCGCCATCCAGGAAAACACGGTTATCCACATCCTTAATATTGAAGGAGACCTTTGCCACATCTTTAAGTAAAATCGGAAACTGGTCCGTTTCTGTTCTCAAATTGGCAGCAGCACCACCCATTTTTATAATGATGTTTTCCAGGTCGTAAAGGTCTTCTATCTCACTGAGCCCTTTTACAACGTAACGACGCCCCATTTCAACCACTGAGCCACCTGAGATATTCTGATTGAAACTCTGAATCTTGGCGGATATCTCACTGAGGGAAATATCGTAGGCATTCAGCAAGTATTCATTGGTCTCGATCACCACTTCCTGCTGTTCAACACCATCCACTTCCACTTCGGCGATGCCTTCAAGTCGGATTAAATCATTTCGTATGTAGTTCTCAGCAACCTTTCTTAATTCATTAAGATCGGTGATTTGCTTGTGTTGAAAAGCCACCAGCATCACCGGCTCGGCATTTGGATCATACTGGGTGATGTTCATCTCTTCCAGCTCCTCATCCTGATTCAATACAACCAGCGCTTTCGACAGATCAAGGAAAGCCTCATCCATATCCATCTCCCAACTGTACTCAACTTCTACACGTGCGGTTCCAACTCTGGATTGAGATGATACGTTCACCACGCCTGTCTGACGTATTGCAAGGGCTTCCACCCGCTCTACAAACTTCTCCTCCATTTCCTCGGGTGGTCGCTCACCGGAGGACAACTCCACATATAAACGTGGGTTATTAAGGTTCGGAAAAAGGTCGATGCCAAGTTTGTCGAATGAGATGTATCCAAGCAACATGGTTGCGAGAATAATCATAAAGACAGTGACCGGATAACGAACCGAAAAATTAGATATCTTTTTTATCATAATGCTGTCATTAACATCTACTCAACGATCTTGATTTTTGATTTGTTTTTCAAGGTTTCAAATCCTTTCACGATGATCTGATCTCCCTCACTCAAACCTCTGACAACCTCTACTTCTTCAAGGTTTTCCAAACCAGTGGTAATGAATCTCTGATCTGCATATCCTTTATTGCTCACAAATACCGAACGTTTTCGATTACTTCCGCTGATAATTTCCTTGGCAATCACAATAACATCCTCGTGCCGTTCAACAATAAGGTCTGCTTTCACAAACATACCGGGCAACAACAATCTCTGGTCGTTATTGATTCTCAGGAAGCATTTAAAAGTTCGTCCATCCGGATCGATTGATGGTGAAACCTGTGTAATCTCACCTGAAAGGGTATCATCAGGCATGGAATAATTTGTAACATAAACCTCCATTCCCTTTTTAATTGACGAATAGAATTTTTCGGGAAGATTCGCCTCCATGTACAATTCATTTCTGTTGACCACCTCAACCACTTCAGTTCCAGATTTTACTTTTGTTCCAACGGTATAATAAGGCATATCCACAATAACACCGGCAAAGGGGGCTTTTACATATTTATCTTCCAACTGCAGGATTGCACTTTCATAATCGTAGTTGGTATTGATATAATTAATCTCAGCATTTTTGAGCTCCCGCAGGGTTGCCCCACCCTTCTCATGCAGGGAGGTTTGCTTTTCCAACTCCTGCTTTGAAATTTCAAGATCAAGTTTTTTTGACTTGATACGAATGCTATTTTCAAAATCGGGGTCCTTTATTTCGATAATCGTGGCACCTTCTTTTACAGCATCTCCAATGGCATAAGGCTTGCCAGTTGCAGGATTGGTTTTAATGTGATAAAAACCATCCATTTCCGTTGTTAAGGTCGCTTCTTTAGAAGGGAAAACGGTCCCCGTTGTGTTGACATATTGTTCGATGGTTTTGAGCTTAACCTCTGACACAGAAACCGGTATGGAGACATCCGATGTGATGGCTTTTTCTGCTTGCTGACAACCAACCAAAAACAAGGCGAGGATAGCACTTGCAAAGGCAGTGTTTTTTAGTATTCGATGGCTTTTCATGTGGATATGTTTTGTGATTTATTTTTATTTATTTTTTTGACTCAATGTAAGCCTCAGGCACGATGGATTCATTTTTTTCCCAATCGTACAGGGTTTGAATTTTTAGATTTAACAATTCCAGTTTGTAAGCAATTCTAGCACTGGTAAGGTCAATTTTTTTATTTGATAACTGAGTTTGAAACTGATTCAAATCCATACCGGTCAAATCCCCGTTTAAATACCGTTCCTGATTAATTTCATACGTTAGCTTGGCATTCTCAACGTTCTTTTCCTGAATGGCCACCTGATCTTTTAAGTTTTTCAGGTTTCGGAGAATACTGCGGATATTAAGAACAATGTCTATTTTTTCGTCCTCTAAATTTATTCTGGAGCTTTCAATTCCCAATTCAGCGGCTTTGATGCGTGCTTTTCGTTCTCCCCAGTCAAAAATAGGCACATTCAGATTAAGCCCAACACTTGGCGTCCATTCAGGGGTATCATACAATTTTGCAAATTCCTCGTTTACGCCTCCAATTCCGATGGCAGCATTTACTTCACCTGAGAATTCATTTGTCGCTTTGGTTCGCACAAGGCTAAATTGAGAAGATTCCAACTCAATTTCACGCTGACGAATCTCCATTCTGTTTGTCAAACCACTCTCAACAGCTTTGCTCATCTCAACCTGCACTTCAGGCAAAACAATGTCCGCTATTACCGTAAACTCTTCATCAAGCGACACACCAATCAACACCTTAAATCGGTCTAATGCATCCTGAAAAGTAACCTGTGTGTTGTACAGATTCGATTTACTTGTTGCCAGGTTAACTTCCGCCTGATACAATTCCTCAAGGGCAAGCAGGTCACCATCCACCTTATTTTTTATTATAGTATAGGCATCTTCATTGTTTTTATGTTCCTCCTCAGCAATTGTAATATTCATCTGCTTCTGATACAAGTCATAGAAGGATTCTGCAACACTTTTTTCCAAACTTAAACGCTGCAACTCATAACGCAAAGTCGTATTCTCCAGATCCAATTCCAATTCTTCCAGCTCCAGCGCAGTGCGATTGTAAGTAAATATCGGTTGTGAATATTCAAGGTACAGATTGTTATCAAATGTAGCTGTATTTTCAGCATTTGTAGTGGTACTGTAGTTATCCTGATAACTTAAACGGTTATTCAGAGAAAGTAAACCATCGGTAGCCAAAATAGGTTGTTTAATGCTGAAGGTCCCGTTTGACCCGGTTCTTTCGTTCGTGTACCATTCACCAACACGGGAATCAAAACGCTGTGTCCGACTATATTCAAAAGGGTTTAAGTTTAATCCAAATTGCGATTTCAACATCGCATTCTGTGCCTTTAGGTTTTCCTCACTACGCTGTAGGGAAATAACAGATTGCCGGATAGAGGGACTGTTTTTCATTGCTGTTGACATTGCATTTTCGAATGTCATAAGCTCTTGCCCACTGAGCAGTGCTGATAGTATTAAAAATAAACTGATTAGTGTTGTTCTCATCTTGTTATTATTGATTTTCACGTTTTACAAGTTTAATCGCATCTGCAAAGACTCTGTTTCCTGAAGATTGATTGGTAAGTTGAATTTTAATGGAATCATCCTCCAGAAAGAAGGTTCCTAATTTATTCCAGCCTTCAAGTTGTTCATTACTTAATACATATTCAACCTCTTCCTTTTCTATGCCATGATAGATGAAATAATGATAATCAGTTCCACCATCAGCAAAGCTGGGACCACCTCCGCCACCTCGGCCACGGTCTCCGGATTGTCCATCGCGTTGACCTCCCTGGCCTGAGCCTCTACCCCGATCGCCACCAGAACGGCCCAGCATGGCAGACACAGGAATATAAGTATAGATATCATAAAAGCCTTTATCTTTCAGGGGTGCCTGCCAGGTCACGTAACTGTTCCCATTTCCACCTCTTACATACCATGCGGAGCGTACACTTTCTCCATAAAACGCGGTATGAGCAACTGGTTTCCATCGGTTGGGGGTGTACCTGCCACTCACCGAACCATATCCTATTTCTTCTTCTTCTTTTCTATCTTCAAGGTACTTTTTAAGCTTACTTTCATTGGTTTCAACATGCACAGAAAACCCTTCATGTTCATTGTCAATCACCAACTCACTTTCAGATTCCAGCATCACAGGAACGGATACAATGTTTTCATATTCCTCAAAGGTTCCCTTTCCCAAACGGGTTGCATTTCTCAAAAAGACGCTAAATGAGGATGGGATATTTTCAGAAACAAGCGTATTTACAGTCATCAAACGTGGTTGTTCAAACAAAACAAGCTGTACTTCTTTTGTCTCACCGGCTTCAAATGAAAGAATGCGTTCCTCATTCTCTCCTCCGCCACCAAAACCACCTCCCATACGGAACGACACATTTACCAAGCCCTTTACATCACCATTATTGGTCATTTTAAACCGGACAATATAAATTGGACCATATTCATCCCGTGACTCAAAAAAAGTGGCACTGCTCATCAAAAATTTAGGAATACTTCCCTTTGTGTTTAAACTTTCCAGGAACGAATACATATCCACTTCATAATCTTTATATAAAGCATTTGCTACCGAATCTAAAGCAATGGTTTGAAATGCATGATCCTCGATGTAGTAATAAAGAAAATCGTCGAAATCATATATTCCTACTTCATGTTTTAATCCATTGATAAGGAAACTTCCTTTTTGAGAAATGATTTTTGGCAACAAATCTCTTTGCGCTTTATTTTCTATCATATCCTCAAGTGAATTCATTTTTAAAGCCAGGTTTGCTTTTTCAACATCCCCCATTCCTCCGGTAAACTGCTGGAATGTAGAAATTGAAAAACCTTGCTGTAAATAGGTGGATACAATTGAATTAAACATTGGATATTCATCTGATT
>JBFHER010000194.1:0-7219 GCA_041584055.1 Bacteroidales bacterium | reverse complement strand
TTTCGAATTTCCTGCATTTTCTGTTTCGTTTTTGAAGCCGCAAAAGTACAACAGTTTTATCAATTCCTGCACGAAATAAAAATTGTTTTAAGGAGATAACAAACAAATAAAGATAAGTCACTCTATATGAAGCTGTTTTGTGATGTCCTCGTTTTCTTTAATTCGTTTGTTTATTACGTTTAGGTAGGTGTTTGCAATTTTCTGTTCATTGCTGAGTCTGGATCCCTTTACTTTTTTGTCATAGACTTCAATTGATCTGTTTATCCAGACTTTAGATTCGTTTAAGTCATCCGTTAATTCATAAAAGAATGCAAGATTAAATGCTGCCCGTGCTTTAATTTTTCCCTTTCCATGTTCATAAAGTGGTAACATCACGTCCCTAAAAGCTTCGGGATCTCCGTTTATCAAATGCTTATTTGCCAGTTTAAAATCCACCGACCCATCCTGAAAATAAACACGTTTCACATTTTTCCAACTTGGCGACATTACATGCGCAGAGGTCTCTCCCATCTTCCAGGCCATATTTATGAGCATCTCCTCATTGGATGGAAGTCCAAAATCAGGCATAAACACCTGACCTTCACTGATGAGTGAATCATATACAATCTGATGTTTAATTTTAGAATTTCGTTGAACATCGTAGAAGCGCCAAAGCGCTTTTGCCTGAATGGCGACATTTAGTTCAATTACCGTTTTGTAGATTGGATCAACGTACATGTTCAAGGCATTTTCGTAAGTATACACATCCAACGAAAAAACCGCATCCGCATCTGTTTCTAAAGCTATTTTTTGAATTTGTCTGCCACTAAGTCGTTGCGCAGTCCACAATTTACCTGAATCGGCAGTTGTCTTATCCCAAACCAATACCGTATCATAATAACCTGTTTCTAATAATGTATTTGCCGTGTTAAATACAATGGAGGTTCCAAGGCTATCAACCTGAATGGTATCTGTTGCGTCTAACTTTTTATAGAGTTTGTCATTTTTCCAATATAAAAGATACGTGTGATTGCCGATATGTGCAGGTTGACTGATTGTGTTATCCACAAGCACCACTTTTCTGATATGTTTTGGCACAAAGATTCCAGCTGGTTTCAACACTTCGATGGATGTTTGCTTCATCGCACTACATCCCACCAAAAGTGGTAAAATTAAAAATAAGAATCGTTGTACGTTTTTTTTCATACCATCTTTATTCAACCAGATGGAGTTGATCTCCCATCAATTTATACTTTTGTTTACTCTCAGGACAGATACCTTCACCTTTTTCGTTCAGTTTCAGGGTATGTCCAAAAATGCTTACCCATCCAATTTGCTTTGCCGGATTCCCCACGACCAGGGCGTAAGGTTTGACGTCCTTGGTTACAACAGCCCCTGCCCCAATCAATGCATAAGCACCGATTTCAATGCCACAGATGATTGTTGCATTGGCACCAATGGATGCCCCTTTTCGCACATTTGTTACGGCGTACTCACCACGGCGATTCACATGACTTCTGGGATTGATCACATTGGTAAAAACCATTGAGGGGCCAAGAAAAACATCGTCCTCACAAATAACACCTGTGTATACAGAAACATTGTTCTGGATTTTTACATTATTTCCAAGTATTACATCCGGCGAAATCACGACATTTTGGCCAACATTGCAGTTCTCTCCCATTTTACATCCTGGCATAACATGACTAAAGTGCCAGATTTTGGTTCCCTTGCCAATGGTACATCCTTCATCTATAACCGCTGTTTCGTGTGCGAAAAAAACCATACTTCAAATCAGTTTTAAACTACAAATCTAAAATTTTAAGAAAGAAATATGCAAAATGCGAGCCAAAAATAGCAGAATTATAACATTGCTATTAAAATAGATTATTTTTGCGGTCGATGAGCACATTCAATGGTAACATAAATCGATTATATCTCATAAAAGTCGCCAAATGGTTTATGTTAACCATGCCCGTTTTAATGTTGTTTTATAAAGAAACAGGGCTAAGTACACGTGAGGCTTTTCAGCTAAAAGCAATTTATTCGGTAACAATTGTTCTGCTGGAAGTACCCAGTGGTTATTTTGCAGATGTCCTGGGGCGAAAGCTCACGCTTGTTATTGGAAGCATTTGTGGTGCTTTGGGCTTTGTTTTTTATAGTTTTGGATATTCCTTCTGGCCATTTCTTTTCGCAGAAATCACCCTTGGCATTGGTCAAAGTTTTATTTCTGGTGCAGACAGTGCCATGATGTACGATTCTTTGGTTGTTTCAGGCAGGGAGAAAAAGTACACCCGTTTTGAAGGGAAGATTACTGCGGTTGGCAATGTTGCAGAAGCTGCTTCAGCTCTTTTGGGGGGCGTTTTAGCGGAGGTGAGCATCCGCCTGCCTTTCTATTTTCAGATTGCCATTGCATCCATTGCGATACCTGCGGCATTGACACTGATAGAACCTGAAAGAAAAATTTTTTCCAAAGGAAAGGCTGGCATTCAACATGTTTTTTCAATCATTCGGGTATCCCTCATTGAAAAAATAAACATCCGCACCAACATTCTTTTTTCGGCCTTTGTTGGGACCGCAACATTGACCATGGCATGGATTTATCATTTGTACCTGAAAGAAGATCTTGCGCTCTCCTTTACCACGATCGGGTTTATTGCGGCGGGATTAAATCTTGTTGTTGGTTTCTTTTCTGTACGATCATACAAGATTGAAAAAAAAGTTGGCCGGAAGACCTTGTCCTGGATGTTTACACTGATGTTTCCCCTTTTGTACATTCTGGTTGGACTGGGGAATTCTCTGCTTGTAATTCTTGTGTTTCTTGGTCTATTTTACATCTTAAGAGGCATTGCCACACCCATTTTGAAGGATTACATCAATATGGTGACAAGTTCTGATATGCGAGCCACCGTGCTTTCAATCCGGAATTTCATTATTCGTCTGAATTTTGCGGTCTTAGGACCTTTGGCCGGATACCTGATTGATCATCATGGTTATGCATTTACCTTTGTCGTTCTCGGTGTGATCTTCCTTTTGCTAAACCTCCTGCTTATTTCAGGATTTTTGAAATATCAGTCCAGCTGAAAATGATAGGTTATGGTTCCGCTTTGTTTTGCCGGTGCTGTAGGATCGTTGTTAAAACGTGCTTTCAGGGCAGCATCAATGGCCGCCTTTCTTAGTTTGGCATCCTGTGTTGTGGCACCTTTTAAAATTGGTGTAGCACTAACCACCTTTCCTTCTTTGTTAACTTCAATCTGAATGACAACAATCCCTTCTTCCTGTATCGTATATTCCGGTTGTGGCAGGGATCCAACCAAACTTCTTCCGGATAAGTCAAAACCGCTTCCTTTATTTCCTACCCCTGTGCCACTTATGCTGCCTGAATTGGTATCCCCATTTTGAGCACCTGCATTCCCGGGACTTGTGGTATTACCCTGACCTTGGGATTGAGTGGTTCCTTTGCCGCCAGAAAATGCACTTTGTGTGCGTTTTCGAATGGCTTCGGCCTGACGTTCTTTTTCTAATCGTTCCTTTTCAAGGCGTTCCTTTTCTTTTTGTTCAGCGATTTTACGCTCCAGTTCGATTCGCTCCCGTTCTTTCTTTTCTTCAAGTGCTTTTTTCTCCAGCTCTTTCTTTACGCGTTCCGCTTCAAGCTCTTTTGCTGTTTTCTTCTTTTCAACCGGGATTACAGGGGCTTCCTCCAGATCCTGTGTTTTTACTTCTTCAACAACTTCAGCCTTTACAGGTGTTTTTTCAACAGGAGGCGGAGGAGTTGAAACAGGAGCCGGCGTGGATCGTTCGGCAACTTTTGCAGGTGCAGGCTCGGTCATGCCCATCCCTACATTGGAATCTCCAAAATTGATCATAATCCCCTCTTCTCCTTCTGGTTTAATAATATTAAAACCGAAGAAGAACAGCAAAAGGAAAACCACAACCAGGGTAATGGTGGTTAAAATGGTTGCTTTGCTATGTTCTCTTTTTTCTTCCAAGTTTCTATCTTTCTCTTGTTGCCAATATCAATTTAAACTTATTCCTGTTTGCAATATCAAGAATCTTGCCAACTTCAGTCCATGGAACAGATTCATCCGCGTGAAGCGCGATGTATGTCTCTGGTTCTGCTTCCAATTTCGATTGCAACAGGCCTTCAATATCTTTAAAAGCCACTTCCTGGGTTTCTACAAAATACCTTAAATCAGGCGTAATAGATACGCTTGTGTTGGGTTTCGCTGATGTTTGATGGGCACTTTTGGGCAAGGTTAATTCACGGATAGCGACAGGTGAAACCAGCGTTGATACAATCATAAAAAAAATCAACAAAAGGAAAACAATGTCAGTCATAGACGACATGCTAAACCCTGCATCAACTTTATTTCTTCTGTTCAATCCCATTATTGCATTTTTAAAACAACCTGATAACCCTTTCGTTTCGCAATATCCATAACAAATACCGCTTGCTCAGTGGTTACATTTTTTGCCGTTTCGAGGGTTATATATTCCGAATCGGACTGGGTAACCATATCCACCAGGGCCTGTTCAAGCTGATCCCTGCCCACAACAGAACCATTGACTGAAAAGCTTCCCCGATTTGAAATCGAAACCTTCGTTATCTTTTTATTATTCAGCGTTGTTGTTGATTTTTTTCCAGGCATTAAAAGCTTGAGCGCAGTAGGATGCACAAGGGTGGATGTCACCATAAAGAAAATCAACAATAAAAACACGATGTCGGTCATGGACGACATGCTGAATGCTGCATTTACTTTATTTCGTCGTTTTAATGCCACAGAATGATCAATTTAATTCAATTTATTGTTGTCTTAGTTGGCTGGTTCATTTAATAGATCAAGGAATTCCATGGTCCGGGATTCCATTTTCTGTACAACCTTATCAACCTTTGAAACCATGTAATTGTATGCAAAGTACGCAATGATACCAATGATCAAACCAGCTACAGTGGTTACCATTGCAGTATATATACCCGAGGAGAGCAAACCAACATCGATGTTATTTCCGGCATTTGCCATGTCGTAAAAGGCGCGAATCATACCAATCACAGTGCCAAGAAAACCAATCATTGGCGCACCACCCGAAATTGTTGCCAAAAAGGTTAAGCCTTTTTCCAATTTAGATATTTCAAGATTACCAACATTTTCAATGGCTACACTTACATCTTCAAGCGGCCGTCCCAAACGTGTTATTCCTTTTGCAATCATTCTGGCTTCAGGAGATTTGCTGTTTTCGCACAGATTTATTGCTGAATCAATTTTACCTTCATGAATATAGTCTTTGATCTTATTCATAAATCCGGCATCTTCATTGGCTGCTTTTTTCAGATAAAAATAGCGTTCAAAAAAGATGTAAATCGCAATTACAAACAATAAAAGCAATGGCACCATAATCCATCCCCCTTTCAGGGCCATCTCAAAAAAGCTGATTCCTGCAAGCTCTGCAGCTTCTACTGTTTCACCTGTCAAATCCGGCAAGGCTTCCTGAGCCTGTGCAAAAAGAAAGATATTCATGTTCTTTATTTTTATTCTATTAAAATGAATAAGTTACTCAATTCAAAATATGCGTTTTTTATACAAAAAAATTCATAATGCCAAGGCATACTTTAGTATTAACGAAACACAAAATTATTTATTTTTCATCAATAAAATCAGAGTAGGAAATAACGAATTGTATTTACAAGCAATTTTGGTTGTTCTGCATGGACCCAATGACCTGAATCAGGTATAGTTACCAGTTGATTTTTTGGGAATAAATTGTTTACAAAAAATATATCATCCCCTTGGATATAAGGCGAATGCTCCCCTTTCACAAACAAGGCATCAAGGTTTGATCCTTCTTTAATGTCAGAAAATCCATCCAGAATTTGATCGATGCTTTCGTTCAGAACATTTAAATTTAAGCGCCATTTTAAAGATCCATTGGCGTCTCTTTTAATGTTTTTTAATAGAAATGACCGTAAATTTCCATCTTTGAGTTTTGAACTTAATGCCTTATCCAGTTCTTTTCTATTTGAAAACTGTTCAGGCTTCAGTCCAGATAGCGTGTTTAAAATAAATTGATGATTGCTTGTTTCAATCCCAAAATTACTTGCATTCTTATAATTCTTTGGAGCAATATCAATGACAATAAGTTTATCCACAAATTCAGGATACTTAAGTGCAAACAACATTGCCACTTTCCCTCCCATGGAGTGTCCCATCAGAATTACCTTATTCAGTTTGTTCTCTGTTACAAAACCAAGCAGATCGGCAACCATGTCTTCATAAGTATTGGTAGGCATGTGCGGTGATCTGCCATGATTTCTCTGATCTGGTAAAAAACAGGAAAATTCGCTGAGTTGTCGCGCAATTGACAACCAGTTATCTGACGAACCGTACAAGCCATGAAGAATGATTAATGCCTGCCCTTCCCCAATTTTTCTATGAAATAACTTCATCTGACCAACATTGATTTATAACGTGCAATTGTTTCTTTTAAACCATAGTAAAGCGCATCAGATATCAAAGCATGGCCAATTGAAACTTCATCCAGAAATGGAATGTTTTTTGAAAAATACGCCAGGTTTTCAAGGCTCAAATCATGTCCGGCATTCACACCCAGACCAAGTTTATGTGCCAGGGAGGATGCTTCTGCAAAAGATTTAACGGCACCTGCCGGATCGATTACATAATGTGTGGCATAGGGCTCAGTATACAATTCAATCCTGTCGGTTCCGGTTTTGGCTGCATTTGCAATATTTTCTAAATCGGTGTCGATAAAAATGGATGTTCTGATGCCTTTTTCCTGAAAGTTTGAAATTACTTCTAACAGGAAGTCCATGTTGGCGATTGTATTCCATCCGGCATTGGATGTAATTGCATCTGGAGGATCAGGCACCAGCGTTACCTGGTGTGGTTTCACCTCATTGACTAGTTCAATAAACTGTTTTGAAGGATAACCTTCGATGTTGAATTCAGTTTTTAAAACCCGCTTAAGGGCGTGTACGTCCTTGTATGTTATGTGACGTTCATCGGGTCTGGGGTGTACAGTAATGCCTTGAGCACCAAATGATTCACAATCGATTGCAACCTGAACAACATTCGGGATATTACCACCTCTTGCATTTCGGATGGTGGCAACTTTATTTATATTAACACTTAAACTTGTCATCTGCTAATTTTTATGCAAATGTAATAATACCATAAGAAGAACAAAACGAACTTTCTTATCTATTTCTGTTTCATTTGTCATTCTT
>JBFHER010000193.1:0-7219 GCA_041584055.1 Bacteroidales bacterium | reverse complement strand
TCTTCCGGGATGGTTTGTTTTTCAAGCCCCGGTCCGCTTAGCTTTAAATCCAACTGGCTTTCCACCGTCGTATTCTGTTGGTAATAAACCCTGAGAGGATGCAGGCCTTTGGCCAGATGCAGTGATGCAGACATTTCTTCGTTGGTGAAAGTAAAGTCATTATCCAACAAATGAATTGCATGCAGCTTAACATGACATGGAGAAGACGATTGCAGATAAAAAGTATACACTCCGGTGGTTTCTATCTGCAGATAGGTTTTGAAAAACATCCCAAAAAGAGAATCCCTGCCAGCTGTGCTCACATCAATGCCTGCCACCACCGAACTATCAACGGCCGGCAGCAATTCAAAATCAGGCACCCACATTTGTTTACCTTCATAGATTTTTTTGTGCACTCCAGGAGGTAGGTTCTCTATTGACAGCCCGGGAACAGGCACATCGTCGTAGGGGCGTTGTGCAGAAGCGTCAACCCGGCGAACCTGAAGCACCTTGTCTTTCATTTCCTGCTGCAGCATAGGCATTTCCGACGCCAGGTTCGTACTTTCAAACGGATCGGTCGCAACATTGTAAATCTCGAAATCATCCTGACTGTCTGTCACATCATAACGCACTCCTTTTAAATCACCAATGCGCATAACCTGCATCTCATTGCGTTGTCGTCCCTGTTTGCTGCTGCCAAAATCCGCATAATTTGGGGTACTTCCGTTTTGATAATATTCATGGTAGAGATAGCCTTTTGTTTGTTGCCCCTTTTCTAACATCAGAGAAGGCATCAATGAAACACCATCGGTGTATGCAGGTTGGGCAACACCTGCGAGCTCAGCAAAGGTCGCCATCCAATCCCAGTGTCCGGATGGAAATGTATGTACTGAACGCGCAGGAATCATGCCGGGATATCGTGCCAGTGTAGCCATGCGTATTCCGCCTTCCCACATATCGCGTTTAATGCCATTCATAAAGGCGTAGGATTGAAAAAAGGTGACATCTCTCCCCCCTTCAACGTGTGGACCATTGTCCGAAGTAAAAACGATCATCGTGTGCTCATCAATATTCAGATCCTTCAGGGTTTGCACCAGGTCTTCGCAGGCATTATCCACCCGTCGCATCATTGTTGCAAACTTTTTTTCATTGTCCGGCCAATCCTTGTTCAGGTAGTCCGGATGAATGTATGCATTTCGCTCACCTTTGGCTGTGTTTACCCATGGCGTTTCAGAATCCGCCCCGGTCCATTGCAGACCTCCATCCACGCCTCTTCCTTCGGGATAGGCCATCGTAGGTACATCCAAAGCAAAGTGGGGCACATCATATGCCAGAAAAAGGAAAAAAGGCTGTTCCGGTCGCTTGCTTTGGTGGTCAATGATCCATTGCTTGGATTTTGCAGTGAACACATCCGTGGTATACGTCAGCATTGTTCCTTCCATCAGTGCTGTACTTCCATCAGTAAAGTAGGCCTGTTTGCTGGTTGTTCCATCCTGAGGATAATGGGTATGACCCTGCGTGTGAAACAAATATCCAAAAAACTGATCAAAGCCACGCCGCAGAGGATGCCCATCCAGTTCAGAATTACGTCCTCCTGCCAGGCCGTATTTCCCTACATGCATGGTTCGGTAACCTGCTTTTCGTAACATTTCTGCCATTCCCAGCCCCTCTTTCAATTCTTTATCGAACTGATTGTTACGCACAGAGGCGTGTCCCTGATGCAAACCTTCAAGTAAGGAGGCACGTGAGGGTGCACAAACCGGTGCTGCACAATAGTGGTGCTCCATCATGGCGCCTTCATCCGCCAGTTTATCCAACACTGGTGATAACATCTTATTATCACCCTGACGTTGGTTCTGCCAGAATTTCCCCAAATCACCATAGCCCATATCATCCAATAAAATAAAAATAATATTGGGGCCCTCATTGGGAATTGGAGAATCGCTATAATCTTTATTTGCTATGGGCAACACATCTTCAACTTCCACAAGCGTTATTCGTGTTCCCCCATCGATAATACTCAAGAATATATTCTGATTTTCAACAGCAGCCTCGCCACCAATTGTAACCATTGAAAGATAATCCTGACGAACGGTTTCCCTATTTATCTGTTTTAAAACAATGCTACCACTGTAATCGGCCGCAAGTTGAAGGTTTGATCCATTCAAAACATCGGAGAGTCCCAATAATTCAACAGATGCATTGTTCCGTAGCTCCAACTCGATCTCATGCAAAAAGAAACAACGGAGGATACCTCCTGACATCACAACGCTTCCCTTAACACCATTGGAAGGACTAAAACTCATGATTCCTGAGTTGTTCTGTCCTACCACCTGACCACCAGTGATCATCAATTGATGTCCCCCCAATAATAAATCACCGTTAAATCCACCTCCCCCAACAGTCCCTGAATTCACCAAAAGATCGAACGTGATTGGAACACCCGGGTCAATTTGACCAGGATTCTGACCATTGTACGCCCAGTTTTTTTCCTGATACAAAGATACACCATCACCTGCTGCAGTCCAGATATATTCGATTGCTTCAATTCTAAAAATACAAAGACAAACAAATAGTATTAAAACAATTCTTTTCAAATTCATAAAATACATTTTAAACCCATCTAAAGATCCATATGGATCATTTTGCATAAATGTAAATGTAACAAATATAAATGCGCTTTACAGGCTTACTTGCAGAGTCTATCAATGAGGCAAAAACTAAACACCTCTATCCCTGCCAATTACAAAATCAGATGTGAAATAATCATACTATTTGATGAAATATTTATATCGATTTAGGTTTTGGACTGCTTATGAATGATGATCCAACTTGCAATAAAACACCTCCCCGACCATTTAGGAATGCAAGGATCAACACGCCATTCTGCAGGTAAATCACTCATATAAATTCTGATGATTCACTTTTATTGAGCACTTTTCAGAGGGTTGATAATGATTGTAAATTCATATATTTCGAGTAAATAATTAGAATATTTTCTATGAAATTGTTGTTCTTTTACATTAAGATAATAATGATAAAGACCAATAGAAATTATTAATTTAAAAACTGTAATTATGAAAAAAACTAAACTCTATCTTTTTGCTCTTTTAAGTTTGTTTCTAACTTCATCCATGGTAGGACAGGTGACCGAGACCTTCGTTGCAGGGACTGGTGCAAACTATCTATACAATGTGGACAAAGTTGATTGGAACTGGGCCCGTATGTGGGTTGAAGAAGATCTTGTAACGCCAAAAATCACACACGGGATAAATGTATTTAAGGTGGCTAGCATGGTGAGTCAACCGGTTATTTCAGCCAAATTCAAGTTTCACTATGAGAAAATTACCGCAGGATCACTTCCTGCAACAGTTGAGATTTATTACAAAGCGCCTTATACAGGTTATAAAGCGTCTGATGTAAACTACCCTGATGGATGTACTGTTTTGGGCTCCATTGAAATTACAACTGATGATATGGATTATGAGTTAATTGACGGCGCATTGACCGGCTACATTCAGGCTCAAATTAACAATGGAGAAGATGCAGTGCTTTTCATTCGTTCTACAACACCAGGAGTTAAACTTAGTATATTAGGGAATTTGGGATTTCCAACACTGGAAATAACTGTTCCTGCTCCAGTAACTTATGCGCCTTCTGCAAGCATTAAGAACATCAATGCACAGGCCAAAGACTACTGGGGAATGACTTCGAAAGATACTTTAGCGATCGAATTTTCAAAACCAATGGATGTTGCTTCTGTTGAATCAAAATTATCCATCGCACCTGCAAGTGTGACACCCGCATTAATCTGGCAAGGTGATACTACCGTTTTAGTGGTTTGTGACGGACTGCCAGAAGCCTCTGCAATAACAGTAACCGTAGATGCCGGTGCAGTGGCAGGTGATGGTACAGCGATGAAAGCTGCATTGGTAAAAGAAATGACAACCTTTTATGACAATGTAATCCGCTCTCAGGGAAACTTCTGGAACTTAGGAGGTGCAAACAAGACCAATGCGCTGTCCATAGCAAATTCCGACAATGGAGACCTTCAGAACGATCGTAAATCATTTATTTATCTTGACCTTGCAGGAACAACAAGTGAAACAGATTTCAAAGGACTTATCATTAAATGCTTTGATCATCAGGATGCCAGTAGCTGGACAAAAATGCCAATTGATCCAAGCAATACTGATTACAAATTATACGATGTTACTTACAGTGAATTTGGAGCTGCATTTGACGGGGCCACTTTTGATGGCATGACCAAAACCCTGATTGATGACATCGTAATGGATAGTACTTACAAGGTTTATACTTATAATTCTGATGCGGTTCTTGATTATTTAAAAGCAAATGCAGGCAATCAAGTGTGTATTGCGATTGTAGACGAGACCAATTCAACAGTTGAACAAGGCCTGCCTACAATTTGGATTTCAGATCCTAGCAACAACCCAGTTCAGGGTGCACCTGTTGTTGTTTATGCTGATAAAGCATCCGGAACGGCCATTGAATCAGCAGTTGCCAGCCAGCTGAGTCTTTTCCCAATGCCAATACAGGATGGCATCTTAAACATCTCTGGTGTGAAAGCATATGCTGTAGAGGTTTTCTCAGTATCGGGTCAAAGACTAATGAATACAAAGGTTACGAATAACACAGTTGATGTTTCAACACTAAACACTGGATTATACTTTGTTAAAGTAAATTCTGATAAAGGAATGGCTGTAAAACAAATCGTTGTTAAATAGCATATTAAACTTTATAACAAAACATAGGGGTCTGCTGGTGAGAGCAGGCCCTTTTTTATTCTTTCTGTTAAAGCAATAACTAAAAAAGTTGAGAATGATAAAGGTGAGGCGAAAGTAGTTATAGGATATAAAATAATTACTGATTTCATTGCGAAAATCAAATTATATAAACATGGCTGATCGCACTTAGCCTCTCCTCAGAAATCCAAGCTGAACCACCAATGCCTGTGTAACAAAAGTTTTCTTGCGCATCACATTAGAGCATAATTTTAAACGATTTGAGCACACCACAAAGCGATGGACTTCACATATTTGTTATTATAATTTTTCAGTGAAATATTAATAATGAATAAACAGCAATGCTCGTTTGCGATGTATGTTTGTTGAAACAAAAGCAAGTCAAAATATGAAGAAATTAGGTTTGGTATTGGTGGTCTTTCTGGTGTCAGTTTATAGTTATCCTCAATTGAAGTCAGTTCAACAGGATGTGAATACGACTGCTTCGGCATGGGATCCATTTGACTATTCTATTTATAAAACGGCATCACAGTACGTCGAAGATTATCCCGCACAAAAGGACACAAGCATCTATGCTGAGTTCTCCTGGGATAAAGTTCCGAGGTGGTTGGCCATCAGAAGTGGCAGTGCCTTCTCTGATGCAGACATCAACACGATTGCCAGAAATCATCAAATGGTGATGCTCGAAAAATATAACAGTCAGGGAACGAGCAGTACAGAAAAAGGAACGCTTGCAGCTGCAGCACGCTTAAAAGCTGTAAACCCGGACCTGAAAATACTTTTCTACTGGAACACATGGATTAACTATTTCGGCTACGACGCCAATGCCGAATACGAGGCCAATAAATGGGAATGGAGTGATTTAACAAAAGGTGTGGATGGGCAGGATACGCTTGCGATGTTTAAAGATCTGTACTACACCTATAATTACGATCGTCCTGGTTGTAGAAACTGGTGGGTAAAAACAGCTTTAAACATGGTAAATGAGGACCTCATTGATGGTGTTTTCATTGATAAAGTTCATTCACATGAAGGACTTTATTTCACAGATGGAGAACCTTCTACCAATTATATACGAATGCTTGACTCCTTATCTCAACTGCTTCCTGAGGGGAAGATATTTTTTGGAAACATCCTGAGAAACGAGCGTTGGGGAGGAAGTAGAGGTCATATGAACTATGCAGATGGATCCTACTGGGAACGTTGGGAGTATCAATATCGGTATACTGATCCACGTCAAACAGAGGCCGATGCCAGGTGTGTGAATATGCAACTGGCGCGAGAGGCTGTGCTGAAAGGGAAAATCGTGAACTTTATGGGTGGAGGAGCAACAACAGCAATCCCTCCAACCGAAGCAGAAGTGAATGAAGCTAACATGCGGGGATTCTTAAGAGAAGATGTTCAATTCCCTTTGGCTGTATACCTGATAATTGCCGATACAAATGCCTACTTTAACTTTAAGGAATCCGTTGATGCTGATGATGAAGATTGGAAATGGGATGCTTCTTTTCTGGAGGAGCTAAACCGCCCCTTAGGCAAGCCTTTGGGAGACCCTACAAAAGATGGCTACGTGTATACCCGTTCTTATGAAAAGGTGGATGTATGGGTGAATGTTGAAACCACAGAAGCAAAATTAAAATGGAAAGATTACCCTGATTTTCTGAAACTAAAAATAATCGTTCGTGATTCTGTATCGAAAGCAGGAATTGCAGATGCCAGAATTGAAGTTGAAGCCTTAAACAGAATAACCAACAGTGCCGGAGCCTTGCATTTTGGACTGGACAGCGGAAGTTACCTTATTACCATTTCTAAATCCGGGTATAACAGTATAAAGAAGACCTATACCTTTTCATCTGATTCTACAATTACAATTGATTTGACCACAAAAATTATTGAAGAGATCTCCGATGATGATATAACTGGCTACTATCAAATCACCAAAAGCAATGCGCCCACCTTTTGTATTTATGCGGGTCAGGAAGGGTCGATGAAAGCTGGTGATCAACTAAGTCTAAATCCCTACGAAGAAAATGATCTGAACTCAGTTTGGGTTGAGTACGATCGTGGCGATGGCTATTATTCTTATAAGTTGCTCAATACCAACTATTGGATTGATGGAGGAGATGGCGGTGCAAACAATCAGGTGGTGTTTATTTCAGAGTGGGATCCGGATAATTATAATCTGTATTGGCTAAAAGAAGAGCTCGCATCAGGAAATGTGCGCTTGAAAAAAAGTGATGCTGACTTTGTATTGAATGGAGGTTCGGGAGGTTCTGTTGATCAACTCATTAATCTTTGGAAAAGCAGTGTTAGCAGTGGGAACCTGGAATGGAAATTGTATGCTGTTTCAGAAGCCATCGTTGCATCATCCGGAATAACAAATGCCGACCCGTCAGGCATAAAAATCTACCCTAACCCGGCAACAAAGTTCCTGACAATAGAAACGAACAAAGAAATGTCTGAAGTGACTATTT
>JBFHER010000192.1:0-7220 GCA_041584055.1 Bacteroidales bacterium | reverse complement strand
CTCGCACCTGCACCATAACCTCTGATCATCATTGGATATTCGTTGTACCTTTCAGTGGTAAGCAGGATGATGTTATTACTTCCTTCCAAATCATAGAAAGGATGCCCCTGATCCACCTTACGCAATTCTACCGATGCCTTTCCATTGTCCAGAGTTCCTACAAATTTCCAGCGCTTCCCTTGTGATTCGAGCACTTTGCGTTCCGCTTCGAATTGCTCATCCAGGGTTGCCACCTCCTTCCAGAAGTCGTCCAGAGATCCTTTAAAACATGCGGCCGGAATAAAAGGCTTCATGATCACATCTGACTGTTCGATGGAATAACCTGACTCTCGTGACAGAATAACGACTTTTCTGATGACATCGATTCCACTCAGGTCAATTCTTGGATCCGGTTCTGAATACCCGGCTTCTTTCGCCATCAGAATCGCTTTACTCAACGGAATCTTCTCACTCAGAGTATTGAAAATAAAATTCAGTGTTCCCGACAAAACGGCCTCCAGTTTCTGAATTTTATCACCACTTTTAATCAGTGAATTTATGGTACTTATAATGGGCAACCCAGCCCCCACATTCGTTTCAAATAAAAATTTAACACCCCGTTTCCTGGCCACCTCTTTCAATTCACTGTAATTCTCAAACGAGGAAGAAGCAGCAACCTTATTCGCGGTCACCACGTGGATGTTATTGTCAAGCAAATCCTTGTACAATGCTGCCACACCATCGCTCGCCGTACAATCAACAAACACCGAATTATAAAGGTTCATATCAATGATGGCCTCTTTAAAATTCTCAAGGGTGTTTTGGTTTTCTGAATTTGCCAGCAAAGCCGGAACCTGAGAAATCTCTATCCCATCACGATCAAGAATGTACTTTTTTGAGTTTGCTGCACCCACCAATGTAATTCGCAGGTGACTATTTGTAAGCAGCTCAGATTGCTGCTTGGCCAGTTGTTTCAAAAAATCACTTCCAACGGTCCCCACACCAACAAGGAATAAATTAAGCTCCTTGTTTTCTGAAAGGAAAAAGGATTCATGGATAACATTCAGTGCTTTGCGAACACTGCTTAACTTGATTACAAAGGAGATATTTAATTCTGATGCTCCCTGCGCACAAGCAATGACATTCACACCATTTCGTCCCATGGTATTAAATAATTTGCCTGCAATCCCCGGCGTCTTTTTCATATTCTCCCCAACGATAGCAATGGTTGCAAGCTCTTTTTCGATGGTAATATTATTGATATCACCCCGGGCTATTTCCTTGGCAAATTCCTTTCTTATTGCCTGATCTGCAGATTCCGCATCTTCGTTTTTAATGGCAAATGTTGTTGAATTTTCTGAAGAAGCCTGAGATACCAGGAACACGCTTACATTAGCATTTGCCAGGGCTTGGAACAAGCGGTGATTAATACCAATAACGCCAACCATGCCAATACCCTGCATGGTTACAAGGCAGGTATCATTAATGGATGAAATCCCTTTTATTGCCTTATCTTTTCCGGAGACTTTCTCGCTACTGATGAGTGTCCCGGGAGAATCAGCATTCATTGTGTTCTTTATAACAATGGGTATTTCCTTCTGCAAAACAGGGAAAATCGTTGGCGGATAAATTACCTTTGCGCCAAAATGAGACAATTCCATAGCTTCAGCATAACTCAGCTTCGCAATTGGATATGCTTTCTTTATCACACGTGGATCAGCCGTCATGAAACCATCCACATCGGTCCATATTTCCAAAACGGAAGCCTGCATGGCTGCAGCAATGATGGCAGCCGTATAGTCAGATCCGCCACGCCCAAGCGTTGTGGTCTCACCTTTCTCGTTGCTTGCAATAAAACCAGGCACAACGACCAAACCATTGGTTTCTGCCAGTGTTTTTCTGATTAAGGCATCGGTCTGCTCAAAATCCACCACATTTTTGCCATAGGAGAAATTTGTTTTTATAAACTTTCGTGCATCAAGACGAGGCACATCCCCCAATACCATCGCAACAATGTAAGATGACATTCTTTCGCCGTAAGATGCAATAATGTTTGACGTTCTTTGAGATAGCTCCTCAATGAGGTAAACGCCCCTATAAATATTGCTAAGATCATTCAATAGTTGCCTGATCTTTCCGGTTAAAAGTTCTTTCTTATCCTCCGGAATGATCTGATCAATCACCTCCAGATGCTTTTCCCCAATTGCATTTAGTTGCTCAAGGTAGATTTCATCTCCAGCCAGGGCTTGTTCAGAAGTCTTAATTAGCATATCTGTTACGCCCCCCAAAGCGGACACAACCAACACCACGTCTTCAGTCTGACTTTCAACGATTCGCTTAACCTGGAGAATATTTTCGGCGGTCCCCACTGAAGTGCCACCAAACTTTAATACTTTCATATTTTATAAGAATCAAGAAACAATTACAAGGTCCCCATTAAAGTGCGGGACATGAACACGAAACAAGACTTTAGAAAACTCTTATTCAACAGGACTGGTCTCATTTTTGTTTCAATTATTTGCAACATATTAATAAACAACAGCACACCCTATGCGAAGCACGCGAAAGATAATCAATAAAACTAAAATTTTTGATTGATATAAGGCTACTTCTCACCACAACGATTATATAAACATTTCTACCCCCACAGGGGTTGTCGTTGTTGTATGTAAAAAGTTATACATCATAGCCTCTAAACAGAGAATTGTTTGTGTCGCAAAAGTAGCACTTTTTTTTCAATGCTAAAAAATTCATGACAAAAATCATGCATCCCTTTCTGAATCATCCTAATAAACCCGTTCTCCAAAAATGGCACTTCCAATTCGCACCATATTGCTCCCTGCTTCCACCGCCAATTGATAGTCGCCTGACATCCCCATGGAAAGTACCTTAAAGTCGTCTTTATTTTTGAAATAGGTCTTTTTAACAGATCCGAAAATGTCATTAAGCGCAAGAAATTCTGACTTAATCTGTTCCTGATCTGAAGTGTTGGTCGACATGCCCATCAAGCCAATCACATTCACATTTGGCAATTCTTTTTGAATCATTCCTGAAGCAAGCAACTCTAACAATGAAGATGCTGTCATTCCAAACTTTGATTCTTCTTCTGCAATTTTAATCTGAAGAAGCACGTTGATGGATCGCTTGTTTTTGAGTGCTTCATTTTGAACTGTTCGCAACAATTTTGCACTATCCACCCCATGAAGCAGATATATAAACGGGGCAATATATTTTACCTTGTTTGTTTGGAGGTGGCCAATAAAATGCCAACGAATATCTTTCGGTAAAGTCTCAAACTTCTTAACCAAATCCTGCACCTTATTCTCCCCAAAATCACGGTGTCCTGCTTCATAAGCCTCCAAAATCATCCCGTTTGGCTTTGTTTTGGAAACCGCCACAAGCACCACATCATCTGGCAACTCAGTTTTAATAGTATTTATTTTTTCGCGTACCATCTCATAAAAAAGCGGCACCAATTAACAATCAGTACCGCGCTATTTTTTAACTTCCTGATTCTTAAAACAGCTTAAATCCGAGTGTAAAAGTAAGCATATTGCTTTTCTGAACAAAGTCCATTTTATGAATATCATTCAAACCCCATTCATATCTCACATCTGCATAGACGAAGCCCACGTCCACACCAACGCCGGCCTGCCAATTCCAGTTCGCCTGTTTGAACTCTTCCTCAGGATCAAAATTTTCAGACAGCTCAGTCCCAATGGAAACACCTTCAAGCGATGCTCCTTCAGAGCCAATGGCAAAAGATGGTCTAAAATCCACCTGTTCGTTCAGAACAATGCTTGCAGATGGCCCTGTAAAAACACTCAGCTTCAAGACATCACTATTTAAAAGACGATAACCGAGCAAGATCGGCACATCCAGGGTAGACATTTCGATGCTTTGGGTTACAAAATCAAGTTCAGCACCTGTTTCCCATAAACCTGGAGACACTTCCATTTGCATTTTATTGCTCCCTTTTCTAACGGCAACATATGCTTCCGGCTGAAAAAACAGACGCCCTTTTTGCAATCGGGCAAAAAGCCCAACATTAAACCCATTTTGCATTTCCGATTTCACATCATCCAGGCTGTATGCTACCCCATTGTAATAAACTGTATTTAGGTTGTCAACCGTAAATTTAGACGAGTTATAACCGGCTTTAATGCCAAGACTCAAAGGAAATTCTGCGCTCGCTCCACTGACCATACTCAGAAGTACAACAACTACCAGTAATTTTTTCATTTCGATTTTCTTTCGTTAAACATTTGCCCTCATTTTACTTCTTATAACGGAACAAATATATGTTTCTTGTTTCAAAATACAACTAATATGCCAAAGTTCTGTTTTTATCAACGGCCCTACGGCCATTCATCATCCACTCAGGAGCCTCCTCATCTTTAAGATAATGATCAAAGAATTGTTTCATCCGGGTTGAAAGGTCCATTCTGTTGCCCCAGCTTGTGGATTTTAAATTATGCGGCTCATTGTTGTAGGATAACATCCACACAGGCTTATCCAGTCTACGTAAGGCCATAAAGTATTCAATCCCCTGATACCAGGGAACCGCTCCGTCTTTATCATTATGCATTATCAGTAAAGGTGTCTGCACCTTATCCGCATAAAACAAGGGTGAGTTTTCGATGTACAACAGGGGTTTTTCCCACAAGGTTCCACCGATGCGACTTTGGGTATGTTCATATTGAAACATTCGGCTCATGCCAGAATCCCATCGTATTCCACCGTAAGCGCTAGTCATGTTGCTAACGGGAGCACCAGCCATGGCTGCGGCAAATAAATTTGTCCGTGTAATCAGGTAGGCGGACTGATATCCTCCCCAACTTTGTCCCTGAATTCCAATTCTTTGGGCATCAATATAAGCATGTTTATCCATGAGGTAATTGACGCCGCTCATGATACAATTGTATGCACTTTCTCCCGGATAACCATTTTTATAAACAATGTCTGGCACAAAAACAAGATACCCATTGCTTGGATAAAATGTTTTATTGATGATTGACCGACTTGGGGATGGCGTACTGTGACGATGCAAATTGTCACTGTTGCGTTCGTAGAAGTAAAGCAACATGGGATACTTCTTTGCTGGGTCAAAATCCTCTGGTTTATACAATAATCCTTCCCGTTTTTCTCCGTTTAAGTCTGTCCATTGCACCAGCTCAACCTTTGCCCATATATAATCCGATTGCTGCGGATTTGCATTGCTCACCTTTCTACAATCAAAGTCAAACAGATCAGAAATGCATATGTCAGGATAGGCCTCACAGCTTTGGTAACTATACATCATTTTATTTGCTTCTTTTGCCTTCATCACCGTCCCAAATTGCGCATCTTTCATAATAACAGCTTCAAGTGCTGATGCCCCATCAAGACGAAGTTTTGCAAAACCACTTTTCTTATCTGATTCAGAAAAAACGGTCACCAGCTGTGGTTCTTCCATGGATAGAAAGCGTTGTTCGGAATCAAGGATCCTGATCCTGTAAATAAATTTCTTCTCTCTCCCCTTTGTCAATCGTACAGGCATCTCCTGACCTCTGGGATCAATCTTCCAAATATCGTATCTGTCATATATAAAGCAATACGCATCCTTCTCTGACCAACCGGCCACACCATAAGCTCCTGGATCATTGGGGACATCATTGAGTTCGTTGTAAAAGGCAACATCCAGTGTTTTTGTCAGATTTACATCTCCTCCTTTTTTTAGGTTGATGGCATGATAAGCGCTGTCCCTCCAATCGTAATACAAGGCAAACAACTCATTTCTACTCAATCTCACCGAAGAAACACCCCTGACAATCAACTCTCTTTCTCCCGTTTTAACATCCAAGCTGTAAACATCTTTGATCCATTTCCCACTCCACCCAGAGGCACGCTCATAAGGAGTCGCGTCATATCCCAACGCCCGATCTCCGGAACCTTTAAAAGGCAAGGAAAGATCTTTCATATCAGGTGTTTCCAGTTGCACCAAACGGTTATTTTTAAGGTGCAAAACAGCTGTGTATGTTCTGTTTATTTCCTTGGATACGTTCACCTTTTGCATGGGCTGAATCAGTGTATCTGTCCATGACCAAATATCAAGAACGGCCTTTTCGTCCGCCAGTAAACTGTCTTCGGGGTCTTTCACCGGTGCTGGTGCCGTGCCGAAATAAAGCTTTTGGTCGTCCTCAGAAAAAAAACAGCTCCCTTGTGTGGAAGGCACAAAATGATCATAGGCAAACGTTTGTGTCGTATCCACAATCAATTGTGGCTGAACTTTATTGTCCAAAACACCATATATATTATAAATCTTTTCCTTTACCGTATCTTCCGAGAAGAAAAAAATCATTTTATCACCTTTCTTATTAATTGTAAGCTTCTTAGCCACTCCTGGCTTCATAAAAAGCGCTTTGCTTTCTTTTTTTGCGTTGTCCCACAAAGTCAACATGGTCTTGTCTATTGTATCTTTGAATTGATGCAGGATCCATAAACGATCTCCCGCTTCTGACCATTTAAACTCACTCACATGTTTAAAATGAACGCTATCCCCATCCAAAGCATTTAAAACGACCAGCGTTTTTCCGCCTTTTAAGGGCTTCTTTTTCTTCGAAGGGATGGTATCATTTTTGACAAGCAGACTATCAGTTTCTACCTTGCCGGTGTCTTTAACGGTTTTAAATTTTTCATCCGTCGTAAATGCAATCTGAAAATCCCCTTTGTCCGGCATTGAAAAGGATGCAACTTCAGGATATTTCATCAGGGTATCCACCCCGCAGACCCAGATCCCCAAAGAATCCTTTGGGTCCTTTATTTTTTTGTCCTTCGAAACTTTCGCTTCTCTTGTTTTATCCAGCTGAGGCTTGATCCGGAAAGCAAGCATCTTATCGTTAAAGGATGGCACGGCACCTGAACCTCGTTGGATGGTATCATTCTGGTTTTCATTGATGCGATGGATGATAAGATTTCCATCCCCACGCCCGGGGTTTAATTCATAGGACAAAACTTCGCCATGAGGTGATATTTTCTGACCAGAAATATGCATCCAGTGATTGAAATCATCAATCTCAAGGGCTTTTTTCTGAGCAAATGCTGATATTAAAACGAACGTAAGAACAAGTGAAAAAACATGCTTCATAATTATTTATTTGACTGTAAGCAGAAGTAAAAGTATAAAAAAACATACATTTTGAAACTCAAAAAAACATTTTCCCTATAAAACGGACTTTGTTTGGTCCTTCACAGACATCTCT
>JBFHER010000191.1:0-7234 GCA_041584055.1 Bacteroidales bacterium | reverse complement strand
TTCCCCATGGAGAACAAATACGATCTCTATTTTACAAGGTTTGATGCATGTGATCCTTACACGGAGAAGATTAAGAGCCCGAACACCATCAGTCGAACCGTGCTGCCTGCAGATATTGTACCGCGTGTTGCCCTGGGAACCGTTGAGGCTCCTGGTCCTGATGAGGTTGGCGCCCATAAGCATCCAATGCTTGATCAACTCTTTTTAGGGCTCACCGACAATGATATTGTAGTGCATGCAGATGGTGCGTCGGCCCCACTCAAGGAATATGCGCTGTTGCACATTCCCATCGGTTCAAGCCACTGGGTAAGTGTGGGTGAAAACAAAAAGATGTATTACCTTTGGATGGATTTTTTCCTGACGAAAGAAGGACAGGAATGGCTAAAAACGCATAAACCCATCCCCACTGATAAAACATCTTATTAGCAGATGGCAAGCGCAAAAATTTATTTTCAGAATAACAAATGAGACAACTCTCCCTTAAAGGAAGAACATTTCCAACAGACCTGAACCATGCAGGGACCGTCTTTGGTGGTTGGGTAATGGCAAAAATGGACAAAGCAGCTTCAATTCAGATAGAAGAAGTGATCACTTGTCCGGCTGTAACTGTATCAGTAAGTAACTTTAGTTTTATTAAACCAATTCACAACGGAGACGTGTTTATGGTTTATACAAAGGTCGACAGGATTGGAAATACATCCATTGACATCAGTGTAGAGCTCATCGTGCGTTCAAGAGAAGACCTGAGTGAATACAAGGTAACACAAGGCGTTTTTACCTTTGTTGCGGTTGACAACAATGGCAAACCCGTGCAAGTAAGAAGCGTCCTAAGAAGTTTACTGCCTCCCTACATCATGGAGATGTTAAAAGCGAAGTAATCTATCAGACAATTCCAGGAAGGACTATTGCTGAAAGTTAAAGCGAATCACATAGCCTCCTCCACCCGATCCGCAAAGCTTTAATGCAAATTGTTTTGTGCGGAGACCTTCCTTCCACATTGGCAGTATGGTGGCCGGAATCATTTCAGAAAAAAGACTTAATTGCATGGCAGATAACTCAAATAATTGGTCACGTGTCTTTTCGATTCTGCCTCCCACCACCGAATCGATGATCGCATTCTGTATAGGAATGTACGCGTTTCTGAAAACACGTTCATAGTCAGCATCCAGCAAACGGTTTTGAAAAATATCCACAAGGTTTCCTGTTTTCCCAGCCCCCTCAACGGGTACCAGACTCACTTCGTCCCAATCGGGTTCAAACTCACAGGCCAGTACATCATTGTTTTTTACTAAAACGCCACTGTTCAGATAAGAAACCAGAGGATCAATCCCGGAGCTGTTCCCATGAAAACAAGCCTCCATCAAGGCCAGATCATGTTTCAATGCCAGTAGTTTGCTTGTTTTTGTAAAACCATATTTCGCAGCAACCGAAGCCACCAGGGCACCAGAACTTCCTAAACCGGCATTTTCCGGAATATTCGATTGAAACCACAAACCCGCTGCAACATCCTTATGCAAGCGAAAAAAATCCATATCAAACACGAGCAATGCATCTTTAATCTTCTTTAAATGATTTACAAATGATGCAATGTTGCTGTTGGAAGTCATCTGCCGAGTGTGCACCTCCATTGAAAGCTCTCCCGAAAAATCAGGAAGGGGAATTGCCAACGCATCTCCCCCTTTTAAAATGGCATATTCACCAAACAATAAAAGTTTAGCTGCTATCTTCATGTATCAATAACTTATTTCGTTTATAACAAAATGGATGGATTTAAGTTTTTATTGTGCATTATTTCATTTCTCACACACGTTTAAACACGTTTCTAAATGCACATATACCCATCATCCAACTCCCTTTCTCCTTACCTTTAAGGCTTGCCAAGATACAATTTTATTTGTATCAGTTATAAATTACAATTTTCCAACCAAATTGCAATCTCGGGATTACAATTACCCGGTTATATTTTTTAAATTTGCAGGGCCAAAATCAAGAAAGGTGGACGAATTTTACAGAACACATCGTTATTTAATAGAACATTTAAAATATCCGATCGCTCGTTTATTAATGGACGAGATTGATTGGAGTCACCGCCTTATTGGCATCAAAGGAAGCCGTGGTGTTGGTAAAACTGCATTCCTTTTGGCCTATGCTAAACAATACTTTGGCTACGATAAATCCTGCCTTTACATCAATCTCAATAATTTTTATTTCACCCAACGTTCCCTGGTTGATTTTGCGGACGAGTTTAGCAAGAAAGGGGGAAAATCATTATTGATAGATCAGGTATACAAATACCCAAACTGGTCGAAAGAATTAAAAACAATTTACGATCGTTTTCCTGATTTACATGTTGTGTTTTCCGGATCAACAGTGATGCGCCTGAAATATGAGAATCCTGACCTGAACAATCTGGTTGCATCTTACAATTTAAGGGGGTTTTCGTTCAGGGAATTTATAAATCACGAGGTTGGGCTGAATTTCAAGGCTTATACCCTGGAAGAGATAATGAAGAATCATCAGTCAATATCCAGGGAAATCACATCAAAAATAAGGCCCCTCGCCTACTTTCAGGATTATCTACACCATGGTTTTTATCCCTTTTATCTTGAAAAAAGTAATTTTTCAGAGAGTCTGTTAAAAACAATGAATCTCATGCTGGAAATTGACATCTCATATTTACAGCAAATTGAACTAAAATATTTACCAAAACTCCGTAACTTGTTATTTTTGATTGCTAAAGAAGCACCTGTCTCTCCAAATGTGAGTCAGCTGAGCAATCAAATAAACACATCCAGAGCCACGGTGATGAATTATGTAAAATATTTGAAGGACGCACGTTTATTCAATCTGCTCTATCCGGTAGATGAAGAGTTTCCAAAGAAACCTGCAAAGGTTTACATGCATAACACCAATCTATTGTTTGCCATCGACAGGGATTATTCAAATCAGCAATCCTTATGTGAAACCTTCTTCTATAACATGGTTCACAAAGATCATAAAGTAAATTCAGGTTCAGAACATGCACCTTTCTTAATTGATAAAAAGATCCAGTTTGATGTAAAGACCTCGCACAAAAAGGCAAAGCAAAAGCCAAATGTCACTTACGCTGTTGACATGATAGAAAAAGGTGGAGAAGATGTGATCCCATTGTGGTTATTTGGTTTTCTATATTAGAACAGAGATTAGAAATATATTTATAAACATTAAATCATAAGTTAGCAATGACAAAACAGAAAAAGTTTTTAACATGTGATGGTAATCATGCTGCTGCTCATATCTCGTATATGTTTAGTGAAGTGGCTGCGATTTATCCGATCACGCCTTCTTCAAACATGGCTGAAAACGTGGATGAGTGGGCTGCCAATGGTCGTAAGAACATTTTTGGCGAAACTGTGAAAGTAGAGGAAATGCAATCTGAAGCTGGAGCTGCCGGTGCCATGCATGGTGCGCTACAGGCTGGTGCTTTAACATCTACTTACACTGCTTCACAGGGTTTATTACTAATGATCCCTAACATGTACAAAGTAGCTGGTGAGTTATTACCTGGTGTTTTTCATGTGTCAGCTCGTTCACTTGCGTCACATGCATTGTCTATTTTCGGAGACCATCAGGATGTGATGGCAACCCGCCAAACAGGTTGTGCCATGTTAGCCACCGGATCTGTACAGGAAGTAATGGATTTGGCCGGTGTAGCTCATTTAACATCTATCAAAACACGTATTCCTTTCGTCCATTTCTTTGATGGCTTCCGCACATCGCACGAGATACAAAAAATTGAAATTCTGGAAAACGAAGATCTTGCCCCACTGCTTGATAAAAAAGCCCTCCAGTCATTCCGCGACAGAGCACTAAATCCAGATAATCCTGTAACAAGAGGTACTGCTGAAAACCCTGATGTTTATTTCCAGGCACGTGAGGCATGTAACCCATTTTATGATGCAGTTCCGGATGTAGTAGAAGACTACATGGGAAAAATCTCTGACATCACAGGCAGAGAATACCACCTGTTTGATTACTACGGCGCAAAAGATGCTGAGCGTGTAATCATCGCCATGGGGTCTGTTACCGAAACAATTAAAGAAACCATCGATTATCTGACTGCAAAGGGAGAAAAAGTTGGTTTGATTGCGGTACACCTCTATCGTCCTTTCTCTGCAAAACATTTCATGAAAGCAGTTCCTGCAACATGTAAAAAAATTGCTGTTCTCGACAGAACCAAGGAACCTGGTGCAGAAGGTGAGCCTTTGTACTTGGATGTAAGAAATGTATTCTACGGCAAAGAAAATGCGCCTGAAATCGTTGGTGGTCGCTATGGCCTTTCTTCTAAAGAAACTACGCCTGCGCTTATCAAGACTGTTTACGACAATCTTGCAATGAAAGAGCCTAAGAACCAGTTTACTTTAGGTATTGTTGATGATGTAACATTCACTTCGCTTCCAATGCCATCAGAAAACCTGAATCTTGGTATCAAAGGAAACTTCGAAGCTAAATTCTACGGTCTTGGATCTGATGGTACGGTTGGCGCAAATAAAAACTCAATTAAAATCATTGGTGACAACACCGATAAATATGCACAGGCATACTTTGCATACGATTCAAAGAAATCAGGAGGTATTACCATTTCTCACCTGCGTTTTGGAGATTCTCCCATTCGTTCTACTTACCTTGTGAACACAGCTGACTTTGTAGCTTGTCACGTTACGGCTTACCTGAACATGTATGACGTTACCAAAGGCTTAAAAAAAGGTGGAACCTTCCTCTTGAACTCTCACCTGGATGTGGATGAAACAAAAGCTTTCATTCCTGACAATGTGAAAAAGTACCTTGCTAAAAACGAAATCAATTTCTACATCATCAATGCAACGAAACTTGCTGAAGACATTGGCCTTGGTAACCGTACCAACACCATCATGCAATCAGCGTTCTTTAAGATTGCAAATGTGATTCCTTTCGAGCAAGCCCTGGAAGAAATGAAGCGCATGATCGTGAAATCCTTCGGTAAAAAAGGTGAAGAAGTTGTAAACATGAACTTTGCTGCTGTGGATACAGGATCACAAAATGTGATTAAAATTGACGTTCCTGCACAATGGGCCTCTATCGAGTTAAAAGAAGAAAAAGACGAGCGTGACATCCCTGATTTTATCAAAAACATTGTTGAGCCTATCAACGCTCAAAAAGGGGACGATCTACCAGTTTCAGCTTTTACTAACTATGAAGACGGAACTTTCCCTGCAGGGACAACGGCTTATGAAAAACGCGGTGTTGCAGTTTTCACGCCCGAATGGCAGGTTGATAACTGTATTCAGTGTAACCAATGTGCTTATGTTTGTCCTCACGCTGCCATTCGTCCTTTCTTACTGACTGAAGAAGAATTGGCCGGTGCTCCTGAAGGAACAGAAACAAAAAAAGCCAATGGAAAATCATTTGCCGGTTTACAATACCGCATGCAGGTTTCAGCACTTGACTGTACTGGTTGTGGTAACTGTGCTGATGTTTGTCCTTCAAAAGAAAAATCATTGGTAATGAAGTCGCTTGATTCTCAAAGAGCAGAAATCGAGCGTTGGGATTACATGGTTAAAAACGTAACGATTAAAGATACCCTGGTTTCTAAGACTGCGAATGTTAAAAATTCTCAGTTTGCTCAGCCATTGTTCGAGTTCTCAGGCGCTTGTGCCGGTTGTGGAGAAACACCATACATCAAATTGATTACGCAATTGTTCGGTGACCGGATGATGGTTGCAAATGCCACCGGATGTTCTTCTATTTATGGTGGATCTGCACCTGCTACGCCTTACTGTAAAAATGCTGAAGGACAGGGACCAGCCTGGGCGAACTCATTGTTCGAAGACAATGCAGAATTCGGATTGGGTATGGCAAAAGGAGTGAACAAGTTACGTGATCGTTTAGAGCGTTACATGAAAGAAAACATGGATGCTGTGAATGCAGAAACAAAAGAAGCCTTTGAGTTCTGGATTGAAAACAAACAAAACGGTGAAACAACCCGTCTTGCATCCAAGAAGGTGGTTGATGCACTCGCAAACGAAAAAGCAGCAATTAAAGATGATATATTGGCACTTAAGAGCTTCCTGGTGAAGAAATCTCAATGGATCTTTGGTGGTGATGGATGGGCTTATGACATTGGTTACGGAGGATTGGATCATGTAATGGCTTCTGGTGAGGATGTGAACATTCTTGTAATGGATACAGAGGTTTACTCAAACACCGGTGGTCAGGCATCTAAATCAACACCTGTTGGAGCTGTTGCTAAATTTGCCGCTTCCGGAAAGCGCATCCGCAAAAAAGACCTTGGTTTGATGGCCACTACTTATGGCTACGTTTACGTTGCACAAGTTGCAATGGGCGCAAATCAGGCTCAATACTTCAAAGCACTGAAAGAAGCTGAAGCATATCCCGGACCATCCTTGATTATTGCTTATTCTCCTTGTATCAGCCACGGTTTGAGAAAAGGAATGGGAAAAGCACAATCAGAGCAAAAGGATGCTGTTGAATGCGGATACTGGCACTTGTGGCGTTACAATCCACAGTTGGAAGAAGAAGGTAAAAATCCATTTACAATGGATAGCAAAGAGCCGGACTGGAGCAAATTCCAGAGCTTCCTGCGTGGTGAGGTGCGTTACACTGCCTTGTTAAAATCGTTCCCTGCAGAAGCAACAGAGCTTTTCATCGAAGCTGAGCGCAATGCAAAATGGCGATTGAATGGCTACAAACGTCTGGCTGCAATGAGCTACGAGGTTGAAGCTGCTGAATAAGAAAAACGTTGATCCATTGATCGGATGAGCTAAGTTCATCCGATCAATTCAAATACTATTAAAGAGTCATCACGCCAGAGCGGATGGCTCTTTTTTTATCAATATAATTGAACGTTTTAACAAGTCCTTTCAATAAGGACACACTACTCTGGACGGGACCAAAAGCATGCATACCCCAATTGCCCCGTATAGTCACAAACAGGCATCAGGAGACACTCAATTCACAAAGTCTTGCATTGATTCCCTTATGGTTGCACTGAAGATATATTCAGCGTTTCATCTGGAAATAGGCAATAAAAAACTTAATTTTTAGGGAACCATATGTCTTTCGCTTCCAGCTTGCATTCATCAATCATCTCGATGGCATAGTCCATACGGCCCAGGTCGGTAGCGCCACTGTTATTCGTTCCAAAGGTAAACTTCACCCCGGCTGCCTTTGCTCGTTTTAAAAACGCAGGACTGGG
>JBFHER010000190.1:0-7238 GCA_041584055.1 Bacteroidales bacterium | reverse complement strand
GCGGCCGTGGAAATTATGTCCACCACCAAAAATATTCGGACAAGGCAGACCCATGTAAGATAAACGTGCGCCATCTGTTCCACCACGAATTGGTTTAATAAGAGGTTTCACTCCGGCATTCTTCATGGCTTGCTCAGCAATATCAACAATGTGCATCACAGGCTCTATTTTTTCGCGCATGTTGTAGTACTGGTCTTTCATATCAATGGTGCAGGTCCCTTCGCCAAACTCGTTGTTGATCTTGTTCACCAAATGTTCCATCTCCTTTTTTCGCTCGATAAAACGTTTCATGTCGTGATCGCGGATGATGTACTGAAGATTTGTTTTTTCAACAGTGCCATTCATGGACATCAGGTGAAAGAACCCTTCGTATTTTTCGGTATGCTCAGGCGTTTGAAAGCGTGACAACAATGAGATAAATTGATTGGCAATTCGAATGGAGTTGCGCATCTTGTGTTTTGCATAGCCGGGATGGACATTGCGGCCAAAAAAGCTAATGGTGGCGCCTGCCGCATTAAAATTTTCAAATTCCAGCTCCCCTATCTGTCCTCCATCGATGGTATAAGCCCACTCAGCACCAAATTTCTCAACATTAAAATGATCTGCTCCTGCACCGATTTCTTCATCAGGCGTGAAGCCAACTCTAATCTTTCCATGTTTTAACTCAGGATGACGAATCAAATACTCCATAGCAGTGACAATTTCCGAAAGTCCTGCTTTATCATCAGCGCCAAGCAGTGTTTTGCCGTTGGTAACAACAATATCCTGTCCAACATAATCTAATATTTCAGGGAAATCCACTGTTTTAAGTATTACGCCTTCGTCATTTAAAGGAATGTCCTGCCCATCATAGTTCTTAACAATTCTTGGTTTTACATGCTTGCCACTCAAATCGGGACTGGTGTCCATATGTGCAATAAAGCCAATGGTTGGCACATCTTTCTCAATATTTGAAGGAAGGGTGGCCATCACATAACCATTCTCATCCAAATCAACATCAACCAGTCCAATTGCGATTAATTCTTTCTTAAGTTTCTGTGCAAAAGCAAATTGTCCGGGAGTACTGGGTGTCAGTCCTGTTTCTGGATCCGACTGAGTATCTTGCTTCACATAGTCTAAAAAGCGATCTATTAATTGTTGCATTCCATATTCTGTTAAAATTGAAGATCAAACATACAATTTATTAGGCATAAAATTAAATGATCAATCACATGTTTATTCTGAATATGATTCATAATCTCGTTGATTTTAAACGGATGTAATGCCTGAAAATGTTTCAGAATCGGACAGATACAGGTTTAAATCATCAGATTTTGATTCCTGTGTTTGCCTTAAAAACATTACTTTTGAAAATTGTTAAATTTTTGTGGCGTAGACACGAACTTTCAACCTTTTTTATTTATGAAGAAAATAGCAATCCACTGGCAAATTTTAATCGCACTTGTGCTCGCAGTTCTGGCAGGCGTATGGTTACCAGGTTCAGTGAAATATGTGGATTGGATGGGGACTTTATTTTTAAATGGCCTTAAAATGATCATCGTTCCACTTATTTTCACTTCGATTGTCGCGGGAGTTGCAAACATCGGCAGCGGTGCCAATCTGGGACGAATTGGTTTAAAAACAATTGGATATTATTTACTTACAAGCACGCTTGCCATACTCACCGGACTACTTATGGTAAATATTATTAAACCGGGTGCAGGCGTAAATCTTAACAAGGTGGCAGAGGTGGACGGATTAAGTGGTGAACAGCCATCCATTTGGGATACCCTGCTTGGAATTGTTCCTGATAATGTTTTTGAAGCCATGGTAAAAGGAGATATCTTAAGTGTCATCTTTTTTGCCATGCTTGTTGGCTTTTTTATCCCGCGAATATCCGCGAAGTACAGTGCTCAGCTTGTGAACCTTATGAATGGGCTTTATGAGGTGATGATGAAAATTACAATGTTTATTATCAAATTTACACCATTTGGCGTTTTTGGAATTGTCTACAAAGAAGTGGCTGCTCAAACAGATGTGCTGGAGTTGGCAAAAGGATTGGGTGGTTATGCACTCACCGTGGTTGTAGCATTGTTAATTCACGCTTTTGGAATACTCCCTTTGATTTTAAAGCTGGTGGGCAACATATCTCCTATTAAACATATTCGAAATATGGCGGCACCTTTGCTTACAGCTTTTTCAACAAGCAGTTCAAGTGCAACCCTCCCGCTTACAATGGGCGCTGTTGAAAAAGGGGCCGGCGTATCAAATAAGGTAAGTAGTTTTACCCTGCCACTGGGCGCAACAATTAACATGGATGGTACAGCTCTGTATGAATGTGTGGCTGCGATGTTTATCGCGCAGTATTTAGGCATTGAGATGACCATTGCACAACAGGTAACGGTTGTTTTTACAGCATTGCTCGCATCCATTGGGGCTGCCGGCATTCCCATGGCCGGTTTAATAATGATTGGGGTGATATTGTCTGCTGTAGGACTGCCGGTGTATTACGTTGGATTGATACTGGCGGTGGATCGGCCGTTGGACATGATGCGCACAGCAGTGAATGTGTGGAGCGACTCATGTGCCGCAGTCATTATTGCAAAAAGTGAGGGTGAAAAATTAAATTATTGAACGCAGGTTTAAAATGATTTATTCATGAAAATGATCAATCTTCCCCAGTATAAGCAATTTAACGTAAGGACTTTTATTTAGAATTTAACTAAATTATTTTCAAAAATCATGTGGTTTTGCATCAAATTTACTTATTTTTGTTTCTTAATTTAATTCAGTTTAAAGATGAATAGCAAAGAGGTTAAGACCAAAGACGTTGTAAAACAGATTTTTACAGAATATTTAAAACAGAAAGGACACCGGAAAACGCCGGAACGTTATGCTATTCTTGATAAGGTATATTCTCACAACGGTCATTTTGATATTGAGTCTTTGTATATATATATGAAGAACAAAAACTATCGGGTGAGCCGTGCAACACTTTATAATACAATTGATTTGCTCCTGGATTGTAAGCTGGTGGTTAAACATCAGTTTGGAAAAAACATGGCCCAATACGAAAAAGCTTACAGCATTGATCCTCACGATCACTTAATTTGTACACGCTGCGGTAAAATTGATGAATTTAAAGATCCAATGATCAAAGAACATATCAGTGGAGAGAAATATGGAGATTTTAATATTTCTCATTACTCTCTTTATATATACGGGGTTTGTAAAAATTGTCGGGACAACGGGTAAGTTTTTACAATTTTTTCTTCACATACCTCATTCCTTCTAAGGTATTTATTCTATTTTTGGGAAAAATTAAATGTTCCTTTAAAGAACATTGTTTTGCTTAAAAGTGAGAAAAATGAGAGGGGCTGTTAACAAATACCAGTCCTGATCAATCGTTAACATAGTTCTTTACGGTTAGCTGTGGCGATTCGTGATGGGCATAATTTTGATAAGAAATGAAAGTAGATGTATTGTTAGGCCTTCAATGGGGAGATGAAGGAAAAGGCAAAGTAGTGGATGTTTTAACACCCAGGTATGATGTGGTTGCACGTTTTCAGGGAGGCCCTAACGCTGGACATACGCTGGAATTTAATGGTGAAAAGTATGTGCTACATACCATCCCTTCAGGTATCTTTCAGGGTGATAAGAAAAATATCATCGGAAATGGCGTTGTGATTGATCCGGCCATCTTTAAAACGGAAATTGAAAAGCTGAAGTCCAACGGCCATGAGATTCATTCAAAATTATATATTTCAAAAAAGGCACATCTGATTTTGCCTACCCACCGCTTGCTGGATGCTGCCTATGAGCATGCAAAAGGTAAATCTAAAATCGGATCAACCCTAAAAGGAATTGGCCCAACATATACCGATAAGATAAGTCGTAACGGCATCAGAGTAGGAGATATTTTATCAAATTTTGATGATAAATATAATGCCTTGGTAAGCAAGCATATTTCTATACTCGAGCAATATGAGTATGATTATAAAGAGGAGCTGGCTGACTACGAGGCAGAATGGATGGAAGGTGTGAAGATGATTTCCGGAATGCAGCTTGTGGATAGCGAGCATTTTATTAATAACGCCCTGGAGAATGATCAGCCTGTATTGGCCGAAGGAGCGCAGGGTACCTTATTGGACATCGATTTTGGTTCATACCCGTTTGTTACCTCATCCAATACCGTTTGTGCCGGAGCATGCACAGGTCTTGGCGTAGCCCCAGGAAAAATAGGTGAAGTTTATGGTATCTTTAAGGCCTATTGCACAAGGGTTGGCAGTGGCCCGTTCCCTACAGAACTGGATGATGATGAAGGAGAATTGATGCGAAAGCAGGGAAATGAGTTTGGATCAACAACTGGCCGTCCGAGAAGATGTGGCTGGCTGGATCTTGTTGCCTTGAAATACAGTGTGATGATCAACGGCGTGACGCAACTCATCATGATGAAAAGTGATGTGTTGGATGGTTTTGATAAAATTAAAATTGCCACCTCTTATGTAATGGACGGTGAAGAGATTGATTATTTTCCTTTCGACCTTTGTGAAGGCGCCGAACCAAAATACAAAGAGTTTGATGGATGGAAGAAAGACATGACTTCCGTGAGATCAGAATCTGAGTTCTGTAAAGAATTTAACAATTATATAAGTTTTATTGAAGAATACACAGGGGTGCCGATCAAAATAGTGTCGGTGGGGCCTGATCGAGACCAAACAATTGTTAGATAGGAGGTTATGCTTAGGCCTGTTTGATAAAAACAGGCCATTTTTATGAGTGATCGAATGTGTGAATATACCGTGAAATCCCCCAATTATAGGGGTGTTGGTGAAAAAATTAACACGAGATTAATTTTTGTTAACAAAATTAATATTACATTTGCGCAAGCTATGGCCTTAAAAAAGCCGAAACTTGTTTGTTGACCACTGAAATATATTGGGTTGTTGTTTAATTAATTTTATGCAGAAATTTTATTGCAGAAATTGGAGATTCAGTGGACTTAGATTCTTGTTTTTGATTGGGTTGTTTATCACCATAGTATTACCGATAACTAAAGCTTATGCCCAAATTGAAGAGTCTGCAGATATTATCATCTACGGTGATGTACGTTTGTATGTAGACTCTGCAGAACAAATACTTGTCCATGGATCTCTATCAGGTATTGATGGGGCCGTTCTGGAAAACCAGGGTGAACTTATATTGAATGTTGAGGATGAATATCAATCCATCAACAACTATAGTTCGAATGCCTTTTTTATAGGAAATGGAGAATACCGCTTCATTGGTCCTGGTGACATCTATGTAGGGGGTGATTTCTCAAATACCTTCTATAATGTTACCTTCGAAAAAGAGGATGGCGCTTACATGATTCTGGGAAGTGATTTTCAGGTAAGCAATCGTTTAAATCTTGTTCGCGGACGAATAGAGACAAGTGATTTGTATTCCCTTAGTCTTTTAAATAAATCGAGCGATTCACTCATTCACGAGGAACTTTCAAGAGATGCTTTTGTTTTTGGCCGTTTACGTCGTTATATTCGACCTGGTGAGGAGTATCAGTATCCGGTTGGATTGTCAGATACATATTTCCCATTGCGCATTAATAATAGCATGGAGGGCGTTGAATATCTGGATGTTGAATTTCGCGACGATGTGGCATTGGATGGATATGCGAATCATCAGGCGGGGCTTTATAATTTTGGAGAGCTTAACCAAACAGGTGCCTGGAATATTGTAGGCGAGAAAACGCCGTCGTCAGGTTCAATGGACATCAGTGCATACCTGTTTGATTTTATTGAATATAGCAGCCTGGAAACAAACATGTTTGGATTGATGTACAATCCTAATCCCGGTGTTGTGTCGGATGAGTGGGTGTTGGAAGGTGATTTCGCGTTGCCCGGTATGCCTACCCGTAGAGAAGGATCCATTGTGACCGAGCTGTTTGGTGCAAAAAATTATGGCTCTTATGCGCTCACCATTGGTGATATAACAAAATTGATCAACTTTATATCTCCGGGAGAAGACAGGGAGACCTTGTTTATTATTCCCGGTGCTGTTGACGATGAGACCCGGGGGTGGAAACAAAGGTATGAAGAAACCGAGTTAGTGGTATACAATGCCATGGGACGGGAAATATATAAGAGCAAACCATACCTGAATGATCTGGATATGAAGGATTACAGAGATGGTACCTATTACTATATATTCAGATATGTGAGAAACGGTAAGCCTGGAACAATCCAGTCTTACATCGATGTTAAACGGGTTTACTAGCAAATGAAGAGACTTTTACTCTACATAATTATAAGTATATCGGCTCTGACCTCCGCGTCAGCTCAGCTGCCCCTGCAATTTACCCAGGTCTTTAAGTCCCTGGAATTTGTAAACCCGGCCTACTCAGCATTTAGGGGGGCTCCGGCAGGTAAACTCATGTATCGTTCGCAATGGGAAGGCATGGATGGTGCACCCAAAACAATGGGTTTTACGGGTTATACGCCTTTAACGAATTATAAATTAGGTATTGGGTTGATGGGTATCAATGTTACCCAGGGGAGTATGGTTTTAAACAATCTGGGTGTCACCTTTAATATTGATCTTCAGGTGAATAAGACAGATTACCTTGCCTTTGGATTGCAGGCCGGGGGGGAGTATAGCTTCTTTGATAAGAATAAATTAATAACATATTATGATATTGATGCCACCGATCCAGGTGGTTTTGGGTATCAGGGGATTGATGATTATACATTTCTGAATCCATCCTTTGGTGTGGGGGGAATTTATTACAGCCCTAAGTATTACGTAGGGCTGAGTTCTTTTTTAATGATCAACGGGAATAAGTTCGTGCCTACAGATTTCTATCAGGGAAGTTTTCTTATGGCGGGCGCAACACAACGGATTTTCCATAACTGGTATTTGAAAGAAACCGTCCTGTATAAAGCCATGAACAACGATAAAAATATCGGGGAACTCGGGGTTCATGCGATGTATAAAGATTTGGTCTGGTTTGGAACATCTCATCGCTACCTTGAATCTCAAAGCATCATTTTAGACATTAAAATGACTGATTTATTGCGTGTGGGGATGAGTTATGATATTGTGATGAATCAACTGAAACGCTTTACTTATGGTAGTTTTGAGCTGAGGCTGGAATATAGGGGTATCAGTCAATACAGACTTCGGAATTCCAGAAAGCGAAATTTCACCCAGTTTTAAAAAGCAGATAGTATGAAGGCACTCTTTACAATATTTTTCTCTGTTTT
>JBFHER010000189.1:0-7241 GCA_041584055.1 Bacteroidales bacterium | reverse complement strand
TGTTTGAACCAGAAATTGATACAATACGCGATGTATCAGCAGACTGTCGTAATACCCATCGCTTGCAAGCCTGATGAAGTTTGTTTGATAGTCGGGAAGCTTGTTGCTCAGTTTGATGTCAAAAGACCCGATGTCAGTGTGCACACGAAAATAGTCAACATTGTCGGGCTTTGGGTAAACCTTGTCTGTTTTGAAGCGAAGATTCCCCAGGCGTTCCACCTTTTTAGGAAGATTTTTAATTTCTTTTTGTAATTCCTGCGCAGGGATTAATACGATGATGGGTTTATCATCAATGGTAAGTTCTGTTGTGACCCCTGCAGTAAAGTGATGTTCATTAAACAGTGGGATGCCGGGCTGCAGGTTTGATCTGATGCGATAATAACTGATTCCCTTGAACTGAATGAGCGAATCACAGAGAAGGTTCTGCTTTATCATCTTCCCATCTTTTAAACCAAGCCGATAGAGCTTTTCGTGAATGTCTGTCTTCAATGCTAGTTTTGGATGTGACATGGGAGGGCCACTCATTTTCAGTATCACAAGATTGCCGGGGATATTGTAGGTGTAATATCCATTCATCATGGGTTCCACATTGTTCCCCCGGTGGATAGAACGCACCGAATAGGCCTCTTGTATCTCTTTAAATGGGGCGGCAATAAGGTTTGGACCAATCAATGCACCCTTAAGCTTGCCTGTTTCATAGGTGTATTGGTCATAACAAATCAAATCCACAGTGGCTTTGATGTTTTGACGATAGGCTAATTTCGCTTTTTGCTCATCCTTAGCATGGGGCTTTTTTTCTTCCTTTTTCCCTGAACAGGCCAGTAAAAATAAAAGAGAAATCAAGAGTGTTGTTTGAATGAATTGTTTCATTGAATAACTTCAAGTACCATTTTAACATCTGTGTAAGGACGGTCGTTTTTGTCCGTTTTTAGCGCATTGATTTTATCAACCACGTCCATTCCGGAAATTACCTCACCGAACACGGTGTAATTCCCATCCAGGTCAGGAAGACCACCCAAGCTTGTGTATGCTTCCCGTTGTTCTTTCGAAAATTTTAATAAATCAGAATTGACGTATTCAAATTCGATCTGATCCTTTATCTCACGCAAAAGTTCATTAAACGCTTTGGGATCCGTTTTTTTTAATTCGGCCAGCTTTTTCTTTTGAGGAACATATATTTTTTGTTTAAGTGCAACTTTGATGGGGACATTGTGATTGTTCTCGAGAATGTCCAGTTCTTCATTGCTGTAAACTTTACCTATGGCAATGTAAAATTGTGAGACATCGGATTTCTTAAATAGATTGATTTCATCTGGTTGCCGCGGGGCACACAAAGCTCCTTTTTTATGGATGCGTTGCGCATTGGTTTCTGCATTTATGTTTTTTGCTTCTCCATAACCGATGTGCTTGCCTTCATAGGCGTTGCGAGAATCGGATGAGCCCCCCTGAATCACAAAAGATTTGATGACACGGTAAAACAAGGTCCCATCAAAATGCCCTGAATTAACAAGTCGTGTGAAGTTATCCCGGTGGTTCGGGGTGTCATCATAAAGCATGACGGTAATGTTTCCGAGGTTCGTTTTTATCAAAACCTGCCGACTTTGACCGGAAACTGAAATCGCGAAAATAAGAAGTACGTTTAAAATGAGGAACTTCTTCATTAGTTAAGCATTTTAATTTTGAATTTGACATCCTCCAAAGGTCTGTCATTCTCAAGTGTTTTAACAATTGCAATGGAATCAATGATGTTCAGGCCTTCTATCACTTCTCCAAAAACCGTGTAATTGCCATCCAACTGCGGTGTTCCTCCAATGGAATCGTAGGTGGCAATTTGTTCCGGTGTATAAGTAAACACGACATCGGAATTTAAAAACTCACGATCAACCATTGCCATGATGGAGTCCTGCAGGTTTTTTAATGCTTCGTATTGTTCCCCCAGTTGGAGGTTTATGAGGCTGTCTCGGTATTGGCTTACGATCTTGTTAAAAATGGGTCGCCTTCTATCGTCGTTGCGTTGAACAGCGATTTGACGCAAAGCATTTTCGTTGACTTTCTTGCCTTGAACGATGTAGAACTGTGAACCTGATGATTTCTTTTCCGGGTTACTCATGTCCCCTTGCCTGGCTGCAGCTAAAGCTCCTTTCTTATGAAAGAGTTTTGGGTACACAAACTCGGCTGGAATTTGATAACCGGGACCACCATCTCCCAATTGGACTTCGGGCAAAGCATGCTTGCTTTTTGGATCACCTCCCTGAATCATGAATTGATTGATTACCCGGTGGAATAATAAGTCATCGTAAAAACCTTCTTTTACAAGCTTCACAAAATTATCACGATGCAATGGCGTTTCGTTGTATAACTTTACCGTCATGTTACCATATTTGGTTTCAATCAGGGCTAAACGAAATTCAACTTCTTGTTTTGTTTTACAGGATCCGATGATCAGTAAAAGCAGTATTGGAAATAATTTCTTCATGGTATCTCATTTGGAGAGCAAAAATAAAACAAATAATGAGCAAAGGGAAATTGGCAATTGTTTGTTAATACTTATTTAAAGTATAATTTTACCCCTGAAGCCTATTCCTATAAATTTGCAATGCTTAATCACATAATATGAAAAATAAAGAAAAGGAAGCTTTTGAACGTCTGTTAAATATAATGGATGAGTTAAGAGCAAAATGTCCATGGGATAAAAAGCAAACCCTTGAATCCTTGCGGCATCTTACGATTGAAGAGACATATGAGTTGGCAGATGCAATTCTCAAAGAAGATAAACAGGAAATAAAAAAAGAGCTGGGTGATCTACTGTTGCACATCGTTTTTTATTCAAAGATTGGATCAGAAACCAATGATTTTGACATTGTGGATGTAATCAATCATGTGTGTGAGAAGTTAATATACCGTCATCCACATATCTTTGGAGATGTTACTGTAAAGGATTCACGTGAGGTGGAACAGAATTGGGAGCAACTTAAATTAAAAGAAAAAGGTGGAAACAAGCGCGTTTTGGAGGGAGTTCCCAAATCACTTCCAAGCATGATAAAAGCGCATCGGATGCAGGATAAAGCACGGGGAGTGGGTTTTGATTGGGACGAGAAAGAGCAGGTTTGGGCGAAAGTAAAGGAAGAGCTCGAAGAATTGGAACACGAAGTGCGTGTGGGTAACAAACGCAAAATGGATGAAGAATTCGGCGATTTTATGTTTAGCATGATCAATGCAGCAAGGCTGTATGGCATCGATCCTGAAGCAGCCCTTGAACGTACAAATCTAAAATTTATTCGTCGCTTTAATTATCTCGAGGAAAAAACCCTGATGGCAGGAAAATCGCTGAAAGAGATGAGTCTTGAAGAAATGGATGTGTTTTGGGATGAGGCGAAGCGCAAAGAGAAGAATGGCGAAAAATAAGTCCTGTTTACCTTCTCTTTAGAAATGAACATAAACAAAACGGAGACCGATCAAGTCCTTAAAGACTGATCAATCCCCGCTCATATTTGGATACAATCGTTTAAATGGGAAGGATACCGGATCCCTCTATATTTAACGCTTGGCTTACTAGAATCGTTTTCCAACCTCGTTCCAGTCTACAACATTCCAGAAAGCCTGGATGTAGTCCGGACGCTTGTTTTGATAATCCAGATAATAGGCATGTTCCCAAACATCACAGGTAAGTAAAGGCGTAATTCCTTCGGTTAAAGGCGTGCCTGCATTGCTGGTTTGAAGGATGTCTAAAGAACCATCATTTTTCTTCACAAGCCATGCCCATCCTGCGCCAAATAAGGTTGCTGCAGCTTTACTGAACTGTGCTTTAAACTCACTGAAAGAACCGTATTGTGCCTTAATCGCTTCTCCCAATGCACCACTGGGTTCGTTTCCACCTTTTGGTGAGAACTGGAAAAAGTAAAATGTATGATTCCACACCTGAGCAGCGTTATTGAATACGCCGCCATCAGCTTCGCGAATAATATCTTCTAGACTTTTATTTGCAAATGCGGTTCCATCAATTAAACCATTCAGATTGTTTACATAGGCCTGATGGTGTTTACCATAGTGATATTCAAGTGTTTGTTTGTCGATGTTTGGCGCAAGCGCGTCGAGTGCGTACGGTAGTGTTGGTAATTCGAATTTCATGATTTTAAGTTTTAATATTTAACATTTACCATTAAACATAGTCAATTAAAAAATGTTCAGCAATAGCTTCAGCTTTTTATGTTATTTTTGCCTTTTTGTTAATGACAGGAATAGATAGGTATAAATGGTTTCAGTAGATAAAGTATCAGTGTTATTTGGAGGGTTTAGTTTATTGGATGATATCTCCTTCCTTATTACACCAAAAGACCGCATAGGTCTTGTAGGAAAAAATGGAGCGGGGAAAAGTACTTTGTTGAAGTTACTTGGCGACATGCAAGAACCTTCTTTAGGGCAGATTTCAAAATCTAAGGATTTAACCCTTGGCTACCTGCCTCAGCACATGATACATCAGGATGGGAAGACCGTAAAGGAAGAAGCGCTCACAGCCTTTGATGATATCCTGAAGTTGCAACACAGGATTGAGAAAATTAATGCGCAACTTTCGGAAAGGGACGATTATACATCCGATTTTTACCTGTCACTGATTGATAGTTTGACGGAGCTGAATGAACGATTCAGTATGCTGGGAGGAAATGACTTTGAGGGTGAGGTAGAGAAGTGTCTTTTGGGACTTGGATTTCAACGTTCTGATTTTACAAGGCCAACAAATGAATTTTCCGGTGGGTGGCGCATGCGGATTGAACTGGTGAAAATTCTTCTTAAGAAACCGGATCTGATGCTTCTGGATGAACCCACAAATCATCTTGATATCGAATCCATTCAATGGCTCGAAGATTTCCTTAAATCCTATTCCGGTGCCATCTTAATGGTGTCACACGACAGGGCCTTTCTCGACAATGTGACGCAACGTACAATTGAGATTTCCCTGGGGAAGATATACGACTACAAAGCATCCTACACAACATATCAGGAGTTAAGAAAAGAACGGCGTGAGACACAACTTCGATCCTACGAGAATCAACAAAAACTGATCAAAGAAACCGAAGAGTTCATCGCGCGTTTCCGTTATCAGGCTACCAAAGCTGTTCAGGTGCAAAGCCGTATAAAACAGCTTGATAAGCTAGAGCGTGTAAGCGTTGATCTGGAAGATAATGCGACATTGAGACTTAAGTTCCCTCCGGCACCAAATTCTGGTGTCTTGGCTGCAGAAGCAGAGCAGTATTCAATTGGTTACGGTGATAAAATGATTCTTAAAGACATCGGATTTATTATTGAACGTGGAGAAAAGGTAGCTTTTGTTGGTAAAAATGGAGAGGGGAAAACAACCCTTGTAAAAGCATTGATGGGGGAGCTTCAGGGCAAAGGATCACTTAAGTTGGGGCACAATGTAAAGATTGGATATTTTGCTCAGAATCAGGCAGAACGTTTGGATGAGAAACTGACTGTTTTTCAGACGATTGATAACGTTGCAGTGGGAGAGGTGAGAACGAAAATCCGGGATATACTGGGAGGTTTTATGTTTGGTGGTGAGGATGTGGATAAAAAAGTTTCCGTGTTGTCGGGAGGTGAACGTTCACGATTGGCCATGATTAAATTGTTGCTGGAACCTGTTAATCTTTTGGTGCTTGATGAGCCAACAAATCATCTGGATATGCGTTCTAAAGAAGTTTTAAAGGATGCGATCAAGGCATTTGACGGGACAGCAATCATTGTTTCACATGACCGTGATTTTCTGAATGGTTTGGTTGAGAAGGTGTATGAGTTTGGAGGCGGAAATTTGAAAGAACACCTGGGAGGCATCTATGAATTTCTTGAACGAAAAAAGCTTCAATCCTTACAAGAGCTTGAGAAAAACAAACCGTCATTAAAAAAGGATGGACAAAAGAAGCAGGCACAGAAAAAGGGCTTAACTTACAACGAACGAAAAGAATTAAACAAGAGTCTTAAGTATGCCGAGCGGGCTTTGGAAGAAATTGAAAAAAAAATAGCAAGGTTAGAAGAGGAAGTAGCCGGTATGGAATTGCAGCTTTCGCAGCCTGAACATATAGAAGATGTCTCCATGTTTAAGAATTATCAACTTAAGCAACATGAACTTGAAGAGGCGATGGCATATTGGGAAAAACAGCACGAAGAACTTGAAGCATTGAATCAACAAATTGAAAGTGATGAATAAACCGGATTATATTTTTGGAATTAGAGCCGTTTTAGAGGCTTTGGAAGCAGGGAAAGATTTTGAAAAAATCTTTATTAAAAAAGATCTGAGAGGGGATCTGTCGCGCGAATTGATGGATGCGCTTAAGGGAACAGGCATTCCATTGCAGCGGGTTCCCATCGAAAAAATTAATCGGATCTCACGAAAAAATCACCAGGGTGTCATTGCCTGGGTTTCTCCGGTGGAGTATCAGCAGATTGAACAGATCATACCGATGATATATGAGAAGGGAGAGGTGCCATTTATTCTTTTTTTGGATGGCGTTACAGATGTTCGGAATTTTGGTGCAATCGCGCGAACTGCCGAATGTGCAGGGGTGCATGCCATCGTTGTGCAGTCCCGAAATTCAGCACCGGTAAATGCGGATGCTGTGAAAACATCAGCAGGTGCTTTGCTTAAATTGCCTGTATGTCGTACGCACTCTCTTGAGAAGGCGGTTCGCTTTGTGAAGGATTCCGGTCTCACTATTTTTTCGGCTTCAGAAAAAGGCGATGCGCTTTTTGGGGAACAGGATTTCTCACAACCATTGGCACTGGTGATGGGGTCTGAAGACCGCGGTGTTTCAATCGAAATTCAACGCTATACAGACAAACTGGTTAAAATACCCATGGTCGGAACTATAAAATCTTTAAATGTGTCAGTGGCAGCAGGTGTATTGATTTACGAGGTATTAAAACAACGATTGCGCTAATCAAATATTTTCTTGTTGTTTATTTACAGTTCTTCACCCTGCTCAAAGGTTTGAATTTCGTTAATAAAATCAAAGTAGATTTGAGCACCTTCATTGAGTGCTTTGACAGGTAAACGTTCGTTCGTGTTGTGAATTGTATGCATAATTTTGCGTTCAATCTCAAATAAATTGGAAGCATAGGAATTGATTCCTTTCGATCTGAATTTGCCACAATCATTGTAATTTGGAATAATCATCGGCATGACTGCGCCATCAGGATGGTTGTCTAACAGGACTTTTTCTAGCGTTTTGTAAAAAACAGTGTTCATG